>CAZKOQ010000140.1:0-8191 GCA_964554425.1 uncultured Pirellulales bacterium
GTTTGAAAGAGTATGTCCCACTGCTGACCTGAGCGGCGATTGCTGCGTGAACTTTTACGATTTTGCAGTCATTGGCGACCAATGGCTTCAAGCGCCTGGTGCCCCGTCTGCCGACATTGCCCCAGAGGGTGGTGATGGTGTGGTTAATTTCCTGGACCTCGACATCTTAGTTAACGAATGGTTGCAATGCGGCGAGCAGCACCTGTGACCCGAATTGTCAGCCGTAGTCCCGCACCAAAATCCATTTTGCAAGAGGTGGTCCGCTCCCGGGGCTATTTTGCTCGGCGGCATAGGCGTATGTATAGTCGGCTGGCTGAGAAGACGAAAGACATTGTAAAAACTAACGATAAATATCAAAACAAGCATACATAGAAAATGGGGCGAAGCTTTGACGCTTCGCCCCATTATTTTTAATCGCCACACCTTGCCCAGTTCCTATTTTCGCCACAGCCAGGTCTCGGCAAACAAGCCGAGGTCATCGGTGTCAACCGAGCCATCGAGGTCCAAATCCTCTATAAAAATGCCTTTAAGCCGCCACTTGCGGGCAAATTGGCAGAAGTCCTCAAAGTTGACAATCCCGTCAATATCAAAGTCGCCGGGACTGCCATTCATACTGGCCCATATTGTCCCGCCGTAAGCGCCCATATTTATACGTTTGCCGTTTGGCCACAGCTCAGAACTCCAGTCCGAATTCGGGTCTCCTTTATCGATGCACAAACTCGTCTTGGCATCAAAAACCCAATCGCCGGCGTTCGGGTCCCATCTGCCCCACTTTGACTTTAGGTGGTAATCGCCATCAACCCAGAAGTCATCGTTTACATCCGCCGGCGTTCCGTTATTATCCCAATAACCAACAGCAGCAAAACACGGGTCGGCAGCGAAGTTACCTGTGCCACCAAGAGTTCCCGCCCAGCCCTGGATGCAGCAGAAATTTATTGAAGCGCTGCCATCGTTGACATCTATCTGGGCGGACTCATCTGAACCGCCGCTATCGCTATTACCCCAGAAAATACTATTGATAGTAGTCAAGCTGCCGCTGGAGTTATATATCCCGCCGCCGCTGTCTGCTACGTTCCCGCTAAACGTGCAGTTGGAAATAATCGGTGTGCTATTATTATCAATGTTGAATACACCTCCGCCATTGTAGGCCAGGTTCCCGCTGAGGACGCAGTTAGTCAGGCCCGGATTAGTTTCCTGACAATATACGCCGCCGCCATAATATGCCTTGTTTGCAGTGATGCTGCAACTGGAAATAATAGGGCTGCTGCGGTAGCAATAAATGCCGCCTCCCTGCTGGGCGATGCCGCCGCTGATTGTGAAACCTTCCAGCACACAGTTAGCATCTTCTCCGCCCTGAAAAGTTACAACTGTGCCGAGGCCATTGCCGTCAATTATGGTCTCCATAACCGCATTTGGATCCTCAAGGTCTTCGTTAGTGACGGTAATATTTCTGCCCAGCAGATTAATGTTTTCAAAATATAAACCTTTACGAACTACCACCACAACTCCATCAACAGCAACACCGATGGCCTTCTGAATCATATCAAACGGATGGTCAGCGCTCCCATCTTCCTCGGGGTCGCTAATTGCAGGATTATTTGGCCCTGGGTCGCCTGGCGCATTATCGTCAACATATAAAATAGTAAGCGCCGTTACAAAGTTTGCCTGAAGCGTGTAATCCGCATCCACCGTCACAGTAGTAGAGGCGTTGTCCGGCTGCGCTACTTTGCCGGCATCCACGGCTGTCCCGCTCCAGGATACAAAGGAATAATTTGTTTCTGCTTGCGCGACAATCGGGACATTAGAACCGTGGTCATACTGGAAGACCCCCTCGCCAGGCACGGTAACTGAGCCGCCAATCGTTGAAGATATCGTTAGCGTCCGCTGGTCAATCTCAAAGTTTGCCTTAAGCGTATAATCACCATCAACGGTAACCATAGTATCCGCCGAGTTCGGGTCTTCTACCTTACCCGCACCTACCGCTGTCCCTGTCCAACTTGCAAAATGGTAATTGGCCTCTGGCTCTGCCTCGACTTCTACCTCATCTCCATCGTCATACTGGAACTGACCCTCGCCTGGCGTGGTAACCCAGCCGCCTGATGTCGAAGATATAGTTAGCGTGTGCTGAGTAGTCGGAATATATTCATCAGCACCCATATCTATTATGTCACTAATGACCCGTTGATTGCCGTCTATATCCAAATCATTGGCTTCACTTGTATAAGCGGGGTCGCCGGCGTCAATGCACACTGAGCTACCGTCTAAATGGTAATCACCATCAACCCATAAGTCATCGCTTTTATTTGCCGGCGTGCCGTTATCATCCCAGTATCCGGGACCGACAAAGCACGGGTCAGAATCAATGTTGCCGCTACCCCAGTTTAAGGTGCTTAGCGGCCCTTTATAGACCGCTGTTTGACCACCCTGGGCATCGCTATAGGCCACCGTTGCGGTGCCGGGAATCCCAAACCAGGATGGCACTGCAATTTGTGAGCCCTGCTGCGCATCGTTGTCCCAAAAAATACTATCTTCAATGGTTACATTGCTACCCATAGACAGTAGTCCGCCGCCCACGCCATCAGGGACTAAATTACCTGCAACTGTGCAGCCAATTAACCGGACATCGCCTGAATCATAGCAATCTACGCCGCCGCCTCCATCGGTTCCAAGAGCCATATTGCCCGCTATTAAGCAACTTTTTATCGTGGGCTGCCCCTCCCAGCATTCAATACCGCCGCCGGCATCCGCCAGGTTGCCTGTGATGACACATCTGACGACCTTTGGACTGCCGCCTAAAGAAAAAACACCACCGCCATAAGACGCAGTGGAATTGTTACAAATGAGACATGCCTTTATCGTTGGGCTGCTGTTCTGGCACAAGATAGCGCCGCCGCCAAAACTACTATAGGCATTTTGTATAGTCACTCCCCAGACCACACAATTAGCGTTTTCGCCGCTGTGAAAGTAGAAGCCGCGTCCCTTGCTATTGGGGTCAATAATTGTGTTTGCCACAATGTTAGGGTCTTCAGGATCTGTGCTGCGGATAGTTATGCTTTTCCCGCCAGCGTCAAGATTATAGTTGCCGACTCCCGTATAAATGCCCGCTCGTATCTCGACAGTGTCGCTATTCTGGGCAGCGTTAATCGCATCCTGAATCTTCCGAAATGGGTCAGCAGGCGTTCCGCTACCAGGAATGGAGGGGCTATTGGCATCTACATAGATTGTCCCCCCAAGACCACAGCTTGAAAAAACTGAAATTATAGTCAATACGATAACCGCAGACTTTATTCTAATCATCACCCTTGCTCCTTATCAGAAGTTTAAAATATTGTTATGTTACCCCCTTAAGAATTTGCCATTTCGTGAAATGCTGGACTTCGCCAGCTTCCGATTCCGTCCCACCAGACCGTAATATAGTCAACAAAAGGTTTATCCGTCCTATTTTGTTTGGTCTGGGCTATTGCCATATCACGTAGCGCTCGCATACAACTTAGCCCCCCTATTTGCCACGCAGTGGCACCAATCTCAACTGCCTCTCGCTCAGCGTCCCCTGCACTGGTTTCATCAGCCGCCAAGAATTCTACAAGTTTCTCCACTTGCGGCTTCAATACTTCCCGCCAATAGGATAGGTCCGATTCTTCTTTTGACAGCACCTCTGCGAGCAAACGCTCCCGTTCTACCTGCCCCCTCTCACGCTCAACTCTGGCTTGAGCCAGCCGCTCAGCACGGTGCCTGCGGCTTGTGGGCGGAATCAGCATTTCGAGCGATCCCACTACCGGATCGACAATTACCCAGGCCAAAAACGTCGTCCCCAGGGTCCCTAAGGCCACTCCCGACAGGAACTGACTGACCGTGCTTACACCTATCATTCCCACGCAACCCGCCAGCCCGCCTAAAAAGGGTGTGATGACGTAAAAGACCGTATAGTAAGAAGTACTTGTCAAAGGGTGCTCAACCTGCACCGTCTGGCTGCTGCTGATTCCTCTATAAAGTGCGAAAAGATACAAACTAATCAAAAGGAATACTAACAGAGCGCCGTGCACGGAGAGGGAAACCACAACCCACGAGCTCACACCTGCCTGGTGCAAACCCAGGACAAAGATGTAGCCAATGCACACAACGAACCAGATAATGCTGGCAAGATGAATTGATTTCAGCCTTCTTCGTCTAAACATCACTACATCTCGCGGAATCCCTGACACTCATCCAGGAAATTTTTAGCACTCACAACTAAGCTTAGTAACCACCGCCACCGTAACCACCACCGTAACCACCACCGCCACCGCCGCCGTAACCAGCAGCATTGACAATATACACTGCTGAGAAAGCTCGGCCAATCGGTCGGACAACTTCCTCTATCTTCATTGCCATAGCAGATAAAATAGTTGGCGGCACAAATATGACGTCACCCTCCTGTAAAAGGACGTTCTTGCTCGTATCGCCGTGTCCGGCCATACGGTCAAAGTTCACCTCAAAGATTCTGGGTCTGGCGCTTTTGTCCGCAGACGGTCTTATTACCTGGATTCTTTCCTTCCAGGCCATAGGATTAAGCTGTGCCTCCGCAATTGCCGTCAATACCGAGTCGCGTCCGGTATAGGTCTTCGGACCCGGCACATAAACCTCGCCTAACACGTAATACATCTTGCTGCGATACGTAACAATGCGAATATCAATCGGCTTTTCATCTGTAAGTTTGTAAAGCTCCAGCACCTTCGTCCGCAAGATGTTCGCAACCTCCGCAACAGTTTTGCCGGCGACTTCTATTTCGCCCAAAGATTCATAGCTTATCCTGCCATCGGGTCGGATTCGCTGCTTCTGCAAGTGGATTTCCGGCACTTTTGTGCAATGTATCTCAACCTCATCGGGCGGCTGCAAAACGTAGTTTTCAGCAGTAACATTTACTTGCTGGGGTTTCAAAAACGCCTCTATGTCTGCCGGATGGGATGAAAAACAACCTGACAGAACTACCACCGTTAAAACCAAAACTAACAATGTCATTATCTTCGTTGACATCATTTTTCTCCTTTCCTCATCTGGTTATTAAGATTTCTGCTTCAACACCCCATCTATGTGCAGTGCTCAAAAGCAGAGTATATTTTATTTAATTATATATGATACCTAACTTTAAGTCAAGCCCTTTCTCAAAACTAATAACGTATCCCGCAAGCAAAAACCACATTTTGGGCTGTGCGCGCAATAGTTATCTAATAATGACTCCTCCAACACTCGTTGACTGCCCTTATCCTGAAAGCTGAAGGCAGACTTTATAGGTCCCTGCACAAAACAATTGAAATTGCCCTGTGCTCAAAAACATTACGAAATCCGCCAGAACGACCCGGCGGGCTCATCCTGAACAATAATAATTCGGCCACATCTAACAGCGCCTTTATGTCGCGACTATGCCGACACTATTTCCACACAACGGGACAATGCCACCATAACGCCAAACTTTGTTATAGGACCGAATTGTCGGCTCTGGGCAACCACCGCAAACCGATGCGCAACGTTCGCAGAGTGTTCACAAACACCTCTCAAGCCACCGCAGTGTCTCTTCCCACATTAGCGGTGTATAAGTATGTTCTACGCCTGGATACAAAATCCCGCGAAAGTTCTCTTCTTTACCGTAACACTTGTAAAGATGTTCCTGAAAGCCGTTGATTACTCGCACACCGTCAGCCGGAGAGCCCTCATCCATGTCGCCGGTCAAAGTCAGATGCGGTCGAGGAGCAATCAGACCCACAACAGATTCGGTATCGATACCTTCTTTAAGCATATTCGGGACATAGTAATAAATGCCGTGCGAGCTGACCGAACCGTGAGAAATCAAATTCTGGTATCGTGTCAGGCAAGCGACACTGACAGCCGCTTTGATGCGCTCATCCATCGCTGCCAGCCACCACGTTCGCGTTGCCCCCATACTCATACCCATTGCGGCCACGCGATTAGGGTCAACCTCAGGCAGGGAAACAAGATAGTTTAATGCCAGAATATCATCTCGAACCATCATTCCCCACAGAGTCAGTCCTTCCCACAGAAAGGTCTTAAACAGCGAAGATTCGGTCGCTCCACCTTCTTCTTTCTCGCCTGCCGGTCCCTGGAAACGCCGTTCGCCAAATGCGTATGCGTCGATGCACTGAACTATATATCCCTTCCGTGCCAGTTCCTCGCCTGTTGCAAAGTTCAGCTCTGAAAATGCCTTTGTCAGCACCTCTTCCTTGCCCTGCTGGTATTTTCCGCCGTGATAATGATTGTAAAGAATTGCCGGCCTACGGCCTTTATCGGCTGCCGGTATCAGTAAATACCCATAGACGGTATCGCCGATACCATTATCAAACGTCCATCGCTCCAGCATGTATCCTTTCCTCGTCTCTTTTTTATGCACCGTCGCCTTCGGCGTAAATAATGACGGCATATCGCCAAGAAGCTGCCACAACTTTTTACGCAAATCGCCCTTTCGCCTATCCCACTCTTTGGCCGTAGCAGGAAGAGCCGTCTGAAATGGCTTGAAACCGCCTTTTAACATACCTTTCATTTCTTTCTGAACATTTTTAGCTGTTTCTACTGAACTATTGTAAGCATCCCCAGCCGCCATGGTATCTCGCCATATTTTTTCCCTGCCATATCCTCGTCTTTGACGCCCTGAAATAAAAACCGCAGATTATTTGGGTCAACCGTTAGTGTCTGGTCAAAGCCTTCTCTTATAAGCTCACCGTGACTGAATGAATCGGTCCAGTGCGGACCTGTGTCTTTTGCGTTCACCGGACTTGCAAATGGCTTGTCTCTCGCTGCCGCCAAGGGCGTCCACTCACAGTCCAGCGTCTTGGCAATGTATGCCTTGTAATATCGCCGGCCTTCGGCCTGTGCTTCAACAATAGTCAGATACTTATCCAATCCCTTCAAATAATACGTATGACTTGCCTCGAAGATATCGCCGCGAAGCACAACATTTGGCTGCGACCATCCGCCCGGGAAATCTGCCAGTTTTGTCTCCGACCGCCACATCTGCCCATCGAGTGATGTAAAAAATAGGTGCGCTCCCGCAGAATCGCAAATCACCCAGAAATCTATCCACATCTTCACGTTCTCCGGGTGCTTGGAAAAAAGCAGGGCCGGCTTGCTCCACGAATCAGGGTCGGCAATGTCACTTGTCGTCGAATAGCCGGGCTGAAGCGACGGCTTACGCGATTCGTCACTGACCTGACATATCAGATACCACTTTTTGTGAGGCGCAAAATAAAACACCTGCGGGGCGCAAAAATATCCTTCGCTAAGTTTCAAAATGCAGCGCTTCGCAGCGCCGACATTCTTCCAATCCTCAAAGCAGATATATTCTATCTGGTGCGAGCGCTTCTGCCCGCGAATTGTGCAGAACAAATGCCATTTGCCTTGATAATAAACAATTGAAGGGTCCTTGACCGAATACAAAAACTCTCCCGGATACTCGCCAAGATGGACCAGCGGGGAAGTAACCATCCACTTAAACTCTCCCGCCAAAAAATTATCAATCGGCTGCTGTTTACCATAAGCAGAAGGAACGCCCGCTCCTTCCGCCAAGAAAATCTGCGCAAAAAATAAAACTCCACACAAGAAAACTACTTTCTTAACCATATCCAGCTCCTATATCGAACTTAATCAACCAGAATCAGCCCATAATAATTGGGGCACTGCCGTCTGCTCCGAACGACCTCTATCGGAAAGCCCGCCTTTTTCACCGTCCAGAAAACATCAATTCCACAGGCCTCCATCGCAGGCCGAGCGCGTTCGGCGTGTCGGCATTGTTTTTCCTCGACGGCGCACTTGCTGCAAAAATAGCACGGGCCCGCGCCAAGCCCAAACGCCTTCCAGGCGCCTTTGAGGAAAATTTCTCGCTCAAGGTCAGCTACTATTGCCTTTATCTGGGCGTCCTCATCAAAGTGAATCAATATCGCTCGGCGGTAACAATCAAGGACCTTACGCATCTGGTCGGGCGTCGGCGTAAAAGGCGGGCAAACCAAACACTGGCCGTAACCGTCACAGCCAAACTGGCACTTCAACCTGACCCACGCAGCGGTCCGGACATCCGAAGGCGATATTATCTTTACATCTTTAACGCCTTCTTTCTGGCTCACGATTTCACAGAGGTCGCTGTCTGATATAGTCGTTTTTGTTTCTGCAATTTTAATTTTCCGGGCCATTTTTTCACCTCTGACAA
>CAZKOQ010000141.1:0-8165 GCA_964554425.1 uncultured Pirellulales bacterium
TAAAAGCAGTTGATAAGCAGCTTGATATTGACTTGGAAGCTCTTAACTTCTATTTAGCTTTCGGTTATGTTCCCGGCTCGATGTGCATATTAAAAGGAGTTTATAAGCTCCCACCTGCTCACGCAGCAATTTTCGACATCAACAAAAAAACACTTAAAATATGGCAATATTGGGAGCTTCCTGCCCTTGAGCAAAATAGTGACAAATATTCAATAAATGAGCTTGTCGATGAGCTTGAGTACCTTCTTGAAGATTCGGTAAAACTGCGACTAATTAGCGATGTGCCGCTTGGTATCTTCTTAAGCGGGGGCACCGATTCCAGCTTGATAACAGCAATGGCGGCAAGATGTGCAAGCGGGCGGATAAAAACTTTCAATGTATCCTTCCCTTATGCCCGAAAATATGATGAGTCAAATCGTGCAAGAACTATCGCCGAATACTTTCACACTGACCATTATTGTTTAGACGGGGGCGAAGATATGTCCGACGCTCTGGAAGAAATTGCCCCTTCCCTCGATGAGCCAATTGCAGATTCTTCGATTTTGCCGACATATCTTATTTCAAAACTTGCCAGAAAGTATATTACTGTCGCGCTGGCAGGTGATGGCGGGGATGAGCTTTTCGGAGGTTATACCCACTATCTGCGGGCCTTAAGAGATAAATCCTGGTTAAGCCACATTCCGAGTTCTGTGTATGGTCTTGTCGCTAATGCCGCCAAATTGCTTCCAGAAGGAACCAAAGGTAGAAATTGGCTACTTTCTTTGAGAAATGGTTATCTCCAGGAAAATATATGGGGAACACCATATTTTGATTCTTTTATGAGAAAAAAAATATTCAAGAACGAAACTCTAAACAGATTTAACATAAAAATAGAAGAGCCGGAACAGTGGAAAATTGAATTGTTAGGAAAAGCGGCTGAGGATATTGATAAGCTTACCCGCGTAGATTTCTTCAGCTACCTGCCCGATGACATTCTTACCAAAGTTGATAGGGCTTCGATGCTAAACTCTCTGGAAATAAGAGCGCCCTGGCTTGACTATCGCATCATTGAGTTTGCCTTCAGGAAAGTTCCACCTAAATACAAAATCCACAATGGCACACTGCGATTTTTACAGAGACGCCTGGCTGAGAGACTACTACCAAAAACATTTAATATCAACCGCAAACAGGGATTTTCCATACCGGTGGGCAACATTAGGCATATTGCACAGTCAATTTTATCTGACAGTCATATTAGGCATGCTCTGTGCTCCCACTTCTCACCAAAATACATTAAAAATTTGATGAATAGACAGAGCAGACTAAAAAGCAATCACTCAAGAGCGTTCTCGCTGGCAGTGCTTGGGTTATTTATAAATAAGTACAACATCTCCCCCTAAATTTCTCGGCCTAACAGCCGCTTAATTTTACCTATTATGTCCGCTTACAACTTTGCTAACAAAATGGTTTCTGTGATTATGAGCGTCTATAACGCAGCAGAATACTTACGGGAAAGTATCGATTCTCTGCTCGCTCAAACATACAAAAACCTGGAAATTATTATTATCAATGATGGCTCAACCGACCTATCCAGAGAGATAATATCCTCATACGACGATAAGAGAATAGTATTTATTGACAGAAGTGAAAATTTGGGACCGACAAAATCTGCAAACGAGGGACTATCCTTATCCAAAGGCACTTATATTGCCCGACAGGATGCGGACGATATATCGCTGGCATCTCGAATAGAGGAGCAGGTGGATTTTTTGGAAAAAAATCCGGAAATTTCCCTCCTGGGCACCGGAATCGAATGGTTCAACCATCAGCGAACGTTAAAGAAATTTATCTATAGCAAAAACCACGATGATATAAAATCCCAGCTTTTATCCTTCTCCAACCCGCTTCCACACTCAACATGGGTATTCAGAAGGAAAGTCATCGAAAAGTTAAACGGATATAACAATTCCTTCAATTTATCTTTAGATTACGATTTTCTACTAAGGGCATCAGAAACTTTTAAAATTAGCTCATTGCAAAAACCATTAGTAAAACTCAGATATGCCACAAATTCACTTACTCACAGAAACTTTGAACAGTTGAAATATGGATTGGCTGCTCTAATATGTGCGCACAGAAGATTAAGAGGATACACTGACTACTCAAAAGCCGGCGAGAAAGAATGGCAGCTATTTTTGGCAAATGTGGATTCCTTCATCAAAGAAAAAAAATTAGACCGAAGGTTTATTGCAAAGAACCACTTAAAATCTGCCAGGTGCTCGCTGCTACACTACAACATTTTGCAGTGCATTAGAGACTTATCCAGAGCTCTGGAAAGTGATAGATGGTGCCTGTGCAGAAAAGGATTCGGCTTAAACATCCCTGATGATATAGAACAGTTTCTTACTTAAAAATTAGCTTTTGTCTTGAGGTAATATGAACATACTTGTCGTCGGCGGTGCAGGATACTTAGGCGGTGCAGTTACCGACATACTTATGAACTCAGAGCACAATGTCCGCATCTATGACGTTCTGCTCTATGAGGAAACTTACAGAAAACCGCTCCCCTTTGTTTATGGCGACATCCGTGATAAAGAGAGGTTAAAGCCAATGTTGGACTGGGCCGATGCGGTTGTCTGGCTGGCTGCACTGGTCGGCGACCCGGCCTGCACACTCAATGAAAACCTTACTAAGGAAATAAATACGAATTCACTTCAGTATCTAAGCGACAGCTTCAAAGGCCGCATTATTTTTACCTCGACCTGCTCGGTCTATGGGGTTCAGGTCGAGCTGCTTGACGAAAACTCGCCACTTAATCCCCTCTCACTTTACGCAAAGACCAAGGTATGGGCCGAAAAGATTATCTCAAATGCAAACGCTGTAATTTTCCGGCTGGGGACATTATACGGCATCAGCGATAGGTTCTCCCGAATCAGGTTCGACCTTGTAGTCAATACACTCGTGATGCGGGCCCTTGTCCATAAGAAAATCAGCGTCTTTGGCGGACAGCAGTATAGGCCGCTCCTACACGTCCGCGATGCAGCCCGCGCAATCTGCAGTGTCTTAAATGGTACCCCCCGAGGCATATACAATCTACATTCAGAAAACGTCACTATTCTAGAAGTCGCTCAATTCATCAAAGAAATGTTCCCTGATTTGCAGGTTGAAACCGCTGATACAATGTTCCAGGATAACCGCAACTACCGCGTTACCAGTGAAAAAGCAAGAACCGAGCTTGGCTTCAGGCCGACCCTCACAATCGAAAGAGGCATAAGAGAACTAAAGGACCTTCTGGAAGAGGGAAGGGTAAAAAACTCCTTCGTGACCCGGTTTTCAAATTACTTGTATTTGAAGCCGTTACTGAGTGAATACCGTTCCCCCCTTGGTAAGGTCGTAAAATTCAATCTGTAAAGAAATCCCAGTATTATGAACGAGCTTTCAATCATTATACCCTGCGTGTCTTCCGTGGAGGCGGTGCCAAAATTTATCGACACGCTTGCCGCCTATCTTATGAGCAATCCAAGCGAAACAGATGTCATTCTGGCCGTGAACGAAAAAGCAGGAGATGTAGGAGAAGTAGTCAACTATGTTCAAAAAAATTATCCCTGGCTCAAATTCGAAGCTCTGCAGCGAAGCGGAGGCCCGAGAAGTTACGGCGCTTTGGCCCGCTTCGCTCTGGCATACTCAACAAGCCAGTATGCGGTGCTCGTCTCACCTCACGACCAGGAGGACATAGCTTTAATCAACGGTATGTTGCAGAAAATAAAACAGGGCAATCAAGTGGTGCAGGCCATTTCGCCTCATTCCGAAGCCGACACAAATCTAAAACAGATACTCTTCAACATCTACAGGTCGATTTTCCGTCTTCTCGCCCAGCTTATGGTAGGAGTCAATATAAAAAGCGCCACGAATTCATTTAAGATGTTCGACAGGGTCTTTGTGCAAGCCACAGGACTGACACAAAATGGCCACAGTATTTGTCCTGAAATAACTTTTAAGGTGCTCTTAGCCAATGGCGGCGTGGATTACATCACCTCGAACATCAAGGCCAAGCACATCGACAGAGATTTCAAGGTATATAAAGAAGGCATCGGCTATCTGTGGCTTTTGATTAGAGGCCTTATGCACAGGTTAGGAATTTTGTGGTTCTGATACATACAGGTGGGGGCTATGCGGGTCTGCGCAGTTATTCCAATGTATAATGAGGCGACAATCGCCAGGCAAAGCATCGAAACAATTCTAAACTATACTAAGAAACTGCTCCTCCCTTTTGACCTTATCGTCGTCAACGATGGCTCGCAGGATATTACGGGCGATATTCTTAAAGACTTGCTGAACAAACATAACGGCGACGGATTCAAAGTAATCTCTCATCCGAAAAACCAGGGCTATGGGGCGGCAATAAAGACCGGCATCGAGTTTGCAATCGAAAATAACTACGATTACGCACTATTTATGGATAGCGACATGACGAATCACCCGCAGTATCTAAAAGACTTCCGCAAAAAAATGGACGAAGGATGGGACTACATTAAAGCAACCCGCTATTCAAAAGGAGGACGCGTAGAAGGTGTCCCCTGGTGTCGCAGAATTATTTCTTTTTTAGGAAATATAGCAGCAAGGGTCCTCTACGGGCTACCCCTGACAGATATAACGAATGGTTTCCGCGCAGTAAAGGTCAACATTTTGAAACAGATAAATTTCACCGAAAAGGGATTTGTTATCATTATGGAAGAACTATATCAGGCCAAATTCTTGACAGACTCTTTTTGCGAAATTCCTTATACGCTTACAAGCAGAAAACTTGGGCAGGGAAAAACACGTTTCTCTTATGGGCCGAAAACGTGTTTGCTATACTTAAAATACGCAGTTAAAAGTTTCTTGCGAAGACATTAATCTCATTATTAACAGGAGATAAATATGGAAGGGCAAAAAGTTATCCTGGAAAACGAAAAACAAATCGGAGAGTTCACCCACCGCACCGACTGTCGGTTCTGTCAAAGTAAGAATCTGGCGAAAATACTCGATTTGGGCAACGTCCCCCTTGCAGGAGGGTTTTTAAAAGAAGAACAGTTCTCAGAGGAAAGGTTTTATCCTTTAGACCTTAATTTTTGCAAAGACTGCACCCTGGTTCAAGTCAGCAATGTAGTGCCTGCTGAAACTCTCTTCAAAAATTATTTTTATTTTTCTTCGTCTATTAAAACTCTGATTGAGCACATGGCAAGTTACGCAGACGAGATTAATGACCGGTTCCTTATGGATAGAAAAAATCCATCCGTTTTCGAACTCGGATGTAACGACGGTGTATTGCTAAAACCATTTGCCAAAATGGGGGTTAAAGCCGTAGGAGTGGACCCTGCAACAAACGTGGTAAATTCTATAGACTCAAAAGACATCATAGTCATTAACGATTTCTTCACCGAGAAACTTGCCGTGCAAATAAAGGCAAAATACGGACCGTTTGATGCTTTTGTGTCCAGTTATTCCTTCGCTCATATCGACGGTATGGTCGATGTAATGAAAGGAGTAAAAATACTGTTAAAAGACGATGGAGTATTTGTTTTTGAAGTATATTACTTAGGAACACTGATTGACCAGATGCAATACGATATGATCTATCACGAGCACCTCAGTTATTATTCTCTTAAAGCTTTATCTATCTTTCTGAGGCGATTTGGAATGGAAATCTTCGACGTGAAATTTATTCCTGGCGTCAGGTCAGGCGCGGCGCGGTTTTATGCCAGAAACGTAGGGAAAAAGACGGAAAACATTTCACCTGCTGTCGCGGAACTGGCTGAATACGAAAAAGAGAAAGCTTTTGAAAAGGTTGAAACTTATCTGGATTACGCCCAAAAGGTCGAGGATACACGCGAACAGTTATTGGCTTTACTTGACCTTCTTAAAAATGAGGGGAAAACAATCATAGGATATGGCGCCTCGGGCCGGGGGACAACTATAATGAACTATTGCGGAATTGACGACCGTTATCTTGATTATGTGGTTGATGACGCTCTCGCAAAACATGGATTTTTTACTCCAGGCACACACGTTGCTATTAAACCCTGGGATTTTACTAAAGAGTCCCAATTCCCGGATTATGCGCTTCTATTTGCCTGGAGTTTTATCGATGAAGTTAAGAAAAGGAGAAAGGATTATTTGGAGCAGGGTGGAAAATTTATTGTTCCTTTGCCGGAAGTAAAGGTTATTGCTGAATGAGTGTAAAAATGTTGTTCCTTGCAGGAAAAAATTGTTCAGGTAATGCATATATCAACTTTTCAAATATGTAAAGTCCGCCTTACCCGTCAAATAATTATTGTAATTACATAGGTACACCTGTAGTCATTTGCCAGACGAATGCGAGGCATATTTCATTATGGATGTGTCGAATTGCCCGATATGTGGCAACACCGATATTAGTGATTATTTCCACCTTAGGTGCAATAATCTAATTGCACTGAAATGCAAAAAGTGCAGCCATGTCTTCATTAAGAATAGCCCGATAAATTCTGATAATGCTTCGGATTATTACACTATGGACGATTTTAAAGGAAATAGAAAACTCCAGAACGACCACTGGTATACGAATTATTACCGCGACTGTCTTGCTGATTATGCGTCTCATTTGGATTCGAGTCTGGTTTTGAAGCAATTTCGCGAAAAACTCGATTACCTTAACTCACAATTTCCCCAAAGAGGCAGATTCTTGGATGTAGGATGCGCTACAGGGGTATTCCTTGATATGGCGAAAAAGCAGGGTTGGGATGTCGAAGGAGTGGAAATTTCACAGGACCTCGCTTCTTATGCAAGAGAAAATTTCTCTCTGAAAGTGCATATAGCCGACCTGACAAAAGAGAATCTGAATTGTAAACCGTTTCAGGCAATAAGCCTGTTCGACGTAATAGAGCATATTCCTGACGTAAATTCTATAGTGGCTTCCTGCAAACAACTTCTTTTCGATGGCGGTCTTTTGTTAATTCGAACGCCTGCGGAAGAGGCACTTCTGCGCGATATTGCCAAAATACTTTATAGAATTTCGTTAAATAGGTTTGAATTTCCGATGCTTTGGTTCTATAGCTTTGAACATGTTCAGTCGTTTTCCTTAAGAAGCTTAAATATACTTCTCAAGACACACAATTTTTCCATCGTAAAGGTCTTTCGCGAGGAAGAGTGTCTCGACCGGCTGAATATACCCCAATATATAAATATCACAATAAAAGGCATTAACCGTCTATCCGCTTTATTAAATAAACAACATAAAATAACTGTAATTGCGAGGAAACAATGAATGAAGAAACTGGCAATAATTTTAGGCATTCGTCCTGATGTAATCAGGGCTTCTATTGTTCTGGAAAAGCTGCGCACACAGGATAAACACGGGATTATTTTCGTATGGTCCGGGCAGCATTATTCAGATAATCTCAAGGATATTTTCTTCCGCGACTTAAACGTTGCTCCTCCTGAGATAGAGCTTGGAGCACAAGGTGGAAGCGATGCTGAATTAGTCGCCTCTGTTATATCCCGGCTTTCGCCGCTTTTGGCAGATATCCAGCCGCAGGCCGCCGTTTTTCTGGGCGACACAAACACAGTAATGGGCTGCCTCGCAGCAGCACAGCTCAATATCCCTATCGTCCATATTGAGGGCTGTATGCGCTCTTACGATTGGAGAATGCCCGAAGAAAAATATCGCACCGTCATTGACCATTTGTCGGACGTTATCTATACGTATTTCCCTGAATACAAACAGCAGGGAATTGATGAGGGGCTTAATCCCGATAGTATTATTCTTGCCACTAATCCGATTGTGGATGTTTTGAATCGCTATTATTTCCAGGTAAAAGATAAATTTGACTCTTTAGCTACGCCCTCTTTTTTCAAAGAACGCAGCATCACAAAAGATGAGTATTATCTGATGACCTGTCATCGGCGGGAAAATGTCCACATTCGCCAATCTTTCGAAAATATACTTTCACTAATCAGCACCATCAAAAGAAACATATACTTTCCCGCCAGTTATAGAACCCAAAAAGTTTTGAAAGAATATAAGCTTACTGTGCCGCCCAATGTGATTATGGTTGACCCAATCGGATATACGGAAATGCTTGTGCTGATGGTCAACAGCAGAGGAGTAATAACCGACTCGGGAACCGTTGTCGAGGAAACGTGCGTATTACAAATTCCATCGCTTC
>CAZKOQ010000142.1:0-7990 GCA_964554425.1 uncultured Pirellulales bacterium
ATCATAACTCTTTTATTTGCAAGAGAATATAGTCCCTTGTCATTCTGAGCGAAACTAAGTGAAGCGAAGAATCTGGCCAGATTATCCTGTCATTCTGAACGAAGTGAAGAATCTGGCCAATGGATTAAATTTGACACTTGCGGCCTAGATGCTTCGCCTTTCGGCTCAGCATGACAATAAAACCGGTCAGTTTGAGTAAAGAAATTTCTTTACGCCAGGCAGTTTTATGAGTTTTTTACCCTGTTGAATGCCAGGTATTATCCAATTTCTTTTCAAACGGCCCTGTGTCAATATCTACCTGCACCTGGAACTTACCCCTGAAACCGGCTGGCACTCGCCACGAGTACCGACAAACGCCGCCTCAGCCATATTTGAACTCGCCTGAGGCGAGAACTTTTCCGGACTCATCAACAAGCCGGAATCTCGGTGGGGGAAGCGGACGGCTGTTCCTTGTTATCTGGGCGCCATATATTTCTCCGGCCTGTCCTTCAAGGTCAACGCCTATCATAATATTGTTACCTTGTTGCTCGGCAGTCGTTTTAACCAGCAAAGGAGGACCAATCTTAATTGGTAATGTTTCGCCCGGATGGATTTCAAAGTTGGTCAGCTTACCGGTCTCTCTATAACCTATGATGGCCCACCTACCTGCTGTCGAATCGGTCCGGCTAAGCTCCAGAAGCCGTGCCGTATATTTGCCGATAGGCAGTTGCCACTGCCGCCTGTCGCCAGCTAAATACTGGTGTGCTGCATCGGATAAAAGCAGAGTGTTGACATCGGCGCCGCCAAGGTCAAGTGTCCCGAATTGCGGCGTAATTTTCTTCAGCTCAAGAAAGCCGCCGTCATCAACAATGTCAATGCTGTAATAAACGTCCTTAATTTTAATCATCCTGCTAAGAGGACTGATGTCCGAAAGTCGGTAATTGCTAAAATAGTCGAATATATGGTCGCCGTTGAGGTCTATTGCAAAGAAATCACATTCGGGCCTTCTAACATTTTCAATAGGTATTGAAAGTGTTTTGTCGTATCGCCCATCGAAGCTGCCGTCGATAACCGCCACATCATAAGAGTTTTTACCTAAGCGAACTGTTCCTTGAAGATAGATAGATGAATAGAAAGTCAGTTGCTCTCCACTGTAGGTATCTGCGCAAACCTCTGCTTTGACTTTGCTTTCGGAACCGGCAAATTCAATTAGAATTGGGCCAAACTTGTAACCTGCGGCTCCGCTAAACCGGCTTGCCCGCATTTGTCTGCCGAGCAGGCCCTTTTCGTCCGAAAGGTCGTTGTCGCCGTCAGTGTCTAAATAGAGCACATAACGCTGCCTCGTTGAAGACCAGATAATGTAGTCTCTGAAGCTTTTCGTGGAATCAATAATCGCCGGGATGTCCCTGCCTCCGAACCTGGCGGTAAAATAAGAGGCTTCTCCAGACAGGTCTTTTGGCAGACCTCGCAATTGTGAGGGTTTTTTAGGTAATCTGTTCAGATATTGACTGGCCGCAAACAGCATTGAATCCCGCCTGATGATGGACTTTGGTTGCAATTTACATTTCCCTTCGCCTTCAACAGCCGTCCTGGCTGGTGAAGCTGCTTTTATTCCATTATATTGTGGGGGCTTCTGTAGCCCTTCTTTTTCTGTTTGCTTCTGCACCGCATCTGTTTTTTCAACAGATGGCGTAGGGGTGGTTTTCTGCTCGCGCCGCAGCCGAAGAATGTTTCTGCTGACATCCTCATCGGCCAGAGCTGCCTGAACAATGGTGCAGCCGGCAAGAATAATCACTACCCCCGTTGCGCAAATACGGCTTATATGTCTCGATTTGAACCGCACAGCTACTCCAGATAATCGACAAGACAACCCGACACTTCTTTTATAACTGCACCAAACTATAATACCATATCCTTATGGTAAATTACAAAAGAAAAAACATAAATTGGTCGGCCGCTTGTTTTTCCTTGCAGATAAAAGTAAAATTACATATTGATTATTCCAATTGATAACCAGGTTATCGTATCGACTTTTAGGAGTAAGTTATGGCAAAACAGCGTAAGCCGGCTGACAGCGGGTTGCGCAAACTGCCTTCGGTGGAAGCCCTCTTAAAAGAGCCGCAACTGAAAGACTACATCGCCGGTATAGGCAGAAAGTCAGTAGCCAATTCGGTCCGCGAGGCAGTTGATGAAGTTCGACAAAATCTTGTTGCCGAAAATGCGCAAAAAATGGATGAGAAGGAAATCTTCCAGAAGGTAATGGCCGGCGTAATGGCTCGCCTGAAGGCAACCGTGGAGCCATACTACCGCAGGGCTATTAACGCAACAGGAATCATCCTGCATACGGGGCTTGGGCGGGCGGTCCTTGCACCCCAGGCAATTCGCCAGATTCAGGAGGAGATGGCCGGCTACTCCCTATTGCAAGTGGATATCGAGACCGGCGAGCGCTCAAAACGCGATGAGCGGATTGAATGGCTCTTGCAGCAGCTAACCGACGCGGAAGCGGCGACGGTTGTAAATAATAACGCCGCTGCTACTGCAATCGTGCTAAGCACCGTCGCAAAAGACAAAGAAGTGATAGTGTCGCGCGGGCAGCTTGTCGAAATCGGCGGCTCGTTCCGGCTGCCTGATGTTATGGCCTTTAGCGGGGCAAAACTTGTCGAGGTGGGGACTACGAACAAGACGCACCCTTATGACTATATCAACGCCATTACCGAAAATACCGCGGCAATTATGCGAGTGCATCCGAGCAATTACAAAATTCAGGGCTTTACTTCCGAAGTGCCGCTTGAGGAGCTTGTTGAAATAGCACACAAACACAATCTGATTATGATAGATGATGTCGGGTCCGGTGCGCTTATAGATTTCTCACGGCTTGGCTTCGAGCCGGAACCGACCTTGATTGAGTCAATTGCCAAAGGGGCCGACATCGTTACATCGAGCGCCGACAAGCTGATAGGAGCGTCTCAGGGAGGGATTATCCTCGGTAAAGCCAAGCTGATAAATGCGATCCGTAAGAACCAATTTTTCAGGATTGTCCGTGTGGGAAAACTGACTCTTGCCGCCCTGGAAGCGACATTGAAGCTCTTTTTGGATGAATCAATCGCCCTTCGTGAAGTCCCGACCTTGCAGATGCTTATGCGGAGTTTGCCGGATATTACAAACGAGGCAAAGCAGTTAGTCGCGCAGCTTGACAAGAGCGCATCCGGCGCAGTTGTTAAAATAATCCCCGGCTTTTCCCAGACGGGCAGCGGCTCTTTGCCCGCCCAGAACTTGGCGACAACGCTGGTGGCGGTGCAGCCGGAGAAGATTGGCGCTGACTCGCTTGCCAAACAGCTTCGGCTATACAATCCGCCAATTTTTACCCGCATACAAAATGACCAGGTGCTTATCGACCCGCGAACTCTGCGAAGGGGGAATGCTGAGGTAATTGTAAAAGCGCTGGTTGAGATTCTCAGCCGCAGGGGCTAATGTCTATGGACACAGTGCAGGCCAACATCACTCTCGGAACAGCCGGGCACATAGACCACGGCAAAACGGCCCTTGTTAAGTGTCTTACCGGCTGCGATACGGATACGCTCAAAGAAGAAAAAGAGCGCGGAATGTCCATCGAGCTTGGATTTGCACCATGCACAATTTCCGATATTGAGGTTGGCATCGTCGATGTCCCAGGTCACGAAAATTTTATCAAGACAATGGTGGCGGGCGCAAGCGGTATTGACGGCGCCATCTTTGTAATTGCCGCCGACGATGGCGTAATGCCCCAGACGAGAGAGCATCTCGATATCCTGACGCTGCTCGGGGTCAAATACGGTATCGTGGCTTTGACGAAGGCGGACTGCGTCAACGCCGAGCATCTGGAAACCATCGCCACACAGATAAAGGAATTTCTTGCTGACACGTTTCTAAAGGATGCGCCGGTCCTTCCGGTGTCAAATATAACAGGTGCGGGATTCGATGCGTTTTATGATGCCCTCAAGGAGCTTGTAGAGAAAATTGAGCCGAAAAAGCCAGATGGCGTGTTTCGACTGCCGGTCGAGCGAACGTTTTCTGTAAAGGGCTACGGCACGGTAGTGGCAGGCATCCCCGTTGCGGGGATAGTAACAATCGGCGACGAGTTGGTTATCCTCCCGCAAGGCAGCAAGGGCAGAGTCAAAGCTATTCAGGTCTATAAAAGAAATAGCGACACCGCAATCGTTGGTCAGTGTGCCGCGCTCAATGTCCCACAGTGGGACTACAAAAGCATCACACGCGGTAACGTTGCTACAATCGCGGATTACTTCCGGCCGGAGAAGTGGTATCTGTGTAAACTTCAGATACTGCCTCACAGCAAAGTGAACCTGAAAAACGGCGCAGAGATAAAATTTCACACAGGCACAAGCGATATTGCAGCGACTATATTTCTATTAGAAGGAAACGCTGCAACCGCCGGCCAGGAATGTCTTATTCAGGTCAGATTAAATGAAGCGGTTGCCGCCGGGCCGGGAGACCGTTTTATTTTGCGGACGCTGTCGCCTGTCCGGACGGTCGGCGGCGGAATAATTGTAGAGGCAATTCCGGAAAAAATTCGACGAAGCGACCCCCAGGTACTTCTGGATGCTAAGGAGCAGGCAAGAGCAGTGGCGATAAAGGAGGATTTTGTCGAGTATTGCATAAAATCAGCAAAGGATTTTGCTATTACAGACAGCGAGCTTTCGCTTCGCACAAAACTGCTGCCGGAGCAGGTAAGGACGATTGTCTCTGGGCTTGTGCATCAGGGCAAGGTTATCGAAATAGCACCTAAGCTATATGTCCACAGCGACCGTGTCGGAGAGCTTCAGAAGCGGCTGCTTGATATTGTCGGCCAGTTTCACCGCAGCCGGCCCGAGAGTCCGGGGATTGGACCGGAACAATTTTACGAGACATCAAAACTGCGAAAAGATGTCTTTGAGTGCATTACCCGGCTTCTGATTTCGCAGGGTAAGCTCATAGAAAAAAAACAATGGCTCGCCCTGCCTGAGCATCACGAGACATTCAGCGAAGAGGAGCAAATACTGCTGGCAAGCACGGAATCACTTTTCGGGAGCAGGCCGTTTAATCCGCCTCAGCAGCAGGAAGTTATTGAGCGCACCGCTGCCTCCGCAGAACAAGTAGAGAAAATCCTGCGGATATTGCTCGAGCAGGGAAAGCTCGTGCAGGTGGAAAGGGAGCTATTGTTCCACTGTGAAGCCATTGAGCGAGCCAGGCAGCTCCTGACTTCCTTCATAACCAAAGAAGGCAAAATGGAGAGCGTGAAGTTCAAATATCTTCTCGACACAAGCAGGAAATTTGCCATCCCGCTTCTGGATTACTTCGACCGCATTGGAGTAACACGCCCTGTGGGTCATACGCGGTATTTGAGAAAATGATTTTTTAATTGACGCGGGCAGACAAAAATGGTATGTTCTATATTAAATCAAGAAGCCGAAGGTTTGAATTCGGCGGTTTTTTGAAAAGGGCTGGAAATGCGGTTCGGCAAAATAGCATCTATCTTTGTCGTCATACCCATCGTAACAATTGCGATTCTTACACTCCTTCGGCCTGGGTGAGGCAATCCTATTGCGGCCCTTGGAGGGCTGCTGATATTGTGCTCAATCCCTCTGGCCCTGGTATTCGGCATCTTAGGCATCGTTCTCGATAAGCGCAAAGTGCTTGCAATTATCGCCACGATTATAACAGGAGGGTTTGGTTTATTTTACGTGTTTAGAATCATCATCGGCATAGTATCCGCCTCGCGATGATACGCACATGTAAGAAATCGAAATTTGAGATTTCAAATTTCGCGTCTCAGATTTTTCCTTCCTATCCCTGTTCATTCAAGCTATTGCAAAGAGCAAACATTGGGGTTATAAATTTGTGTTATGGCAAAAGATGTAAAAAAGAAGATTGAGCAGTTGCGGGACCAGATTCGCAGGCACGACCATCTTTATTACGTGCTCAATCAGCCGCAAATTTCCGACCAGCAATACGACAAGCTCTTCGCCGAGCTAAAGGCATTAGAAGAGGTAAATCCGCAGCTTATAACAGTCGATTCCCCAACACAGCGGGTCTCTGAGAAGCCGCTTGAAGGTTTTGCGACAGTTCGGCACGCGGTGCCGATGCTCAGTATGGACAACACCTACAATGCGGACGAGCTACGGGCTTTCGATGAGAGGGTGCGAAAGGGGCTTGGCAGCAAAGACTACGACTATGTGGTGGAGCTAAAAATTGATGGTCTTGCTATAAGCTTGCGTTATGAAAGAGGCCGGCTGGCTACCGCGGCAACCCGCGGCGACGGCGAGGTGGGCGATGATGTTACCGCAAACGTGCGGACGATAAAAGCGATTCCGCTTGTGCTCCTTGCCGCAAAGCAGATTCCCGATGTGCTTGAAGTTCGCGGCGAAGTCTATATGCCCACGAAGGCGTTTGTGCAGCTAAACAAAGTGCGAGAGGAAGAAGGCGAGCCGCTCTTTGCAAACCCCCGAAATGCCGCTGCCGGTTCCTTGAAACTGCTTGATGCCAGAATTACTGCTGAGAGGAAACTATCATTTTTCGCCTATGCCACCGGCGAGCTTTCCGAGCCATTAGCCGAAGACCACTACCTGACGCTGCAAAAGTTCAAGGAGCTGGGGCTGCCTGTTAATCCGCACATCGAAAAGGCAAATGACATAAACGAAGTAATAAATATTTGCGATAGATGGAGCGATAAGCGGTTCAAATTGGACTACCAGATTGACGGAATGGTAATAAAAATAAACCGCATCGAGCAGCGGGATGCTCTCGGCGCGACAGGCAGGGCGCCGCGGTGGTGCATATCTTACAAATTTGCCGCCGAGCAGGCCGAGACGGTTATTGAATCTATTGATGTGCAAGTAGGAAAAACCGGCACCCTCACGCCGGTCGCCAACCTGAGGCCGGTTCTGCTGGCGGGCACAACCGTCAAGCGAGCGAGCTTGCACAACTTCGACGAATTGAATCGGCTCGGTGTCCGCTGCGGCGATACGGTGGTGATTGAAAAGGCAGGTGAGATAATTCCGCAGGTAATAGAGGTTAAAAGAGAGCAAAGGCCCGCGGGCACGGCGCCATTCAAGCCGCCCAGGAAGTGCCCGATATGCGGCTCTGATGTCGCCAGGGACAAGGACGGAGTTTATATCCGATGCATCAATCCAAACTGTTCGGGCCAATTGAAGGAGCGTCTGCGATACTTCGCAGGGCGAGACCAGATGGACATCGAAAATCTTGGACCCGCCCTGATAGAGCAGCTTGTTGATGCCGGGCTTGTGAAGAATTTTGCGGACCTTTATAAACTGCAAAAATCGGACCTGCTTACTCTGGAACGAATGGCAGATAAAAGTGCATCCAACGTGATAGATGCGATAAAAGAAAGTGGAACCCGGTCGTTATGGCGGTTTATCGCCGCTCTCGGTATCCGCCACATCGGCAGCCAGTCGGCGCAAATCTTAGCTGATTACTTCGGCTCTCTTGATGCACTTATGGCTGCGGACGAGGAAAAACTTCAGTCGATTGAACAAATCGGGCCGAAGGTTGCAGAAAGCGTCTATGAGTATTTCCACAGCGAAAGAAATGTCAGCGTCATAAAGCAGCTTTTAGCGGCGGGCGTTAAGCCCCAGCTTCCGCAGAAGGTCAAGGCAAAAGCCGTATTGGCAGGCAAAACAATTGTTGCAACAGGTGAGCTGGAGAGCTTCACTCGTCAGCAAGTTGAGCAGGCAATAAGAGATGCAGGTGGAAAGGCGTCTTCGAGCGTCAGCAAAAAAACCGATTTTGTGCTGGCAGGGGAAAATGCAGGAAGTAAACTTGATAAGGCGCTGAAGCTGGGAGTTGAGGTGATAAGCGAAAAGCAATTCTTGGAAATGCTTGGAAAGGAATGACGATATTTAGCCCCCCAATTTATTGGGGGGTTCGCAAGCAAACAATAGTTGACATAAAGCGAATTATTTATACAAATGATAGAAAGAAGCACATTCCGCGTTAAAGTCGGTGTGAGTCCGTGTTA
>CAZKOQ010000143.1:0-7948 GCA_964554425.1 uncultured Pirellulales bacterium
ATGGCTTTCATGCACAAAGCAGTCAGTGCGTTATATGAACCAGGCAACGCATAAAGAAGAATTTGTAAAGTTGTATAAGTATATGCGTATATACTTATGGACTATATCGTCAAGATGCCTTACGGCATTAAGGATCTAATTTTTTAGACGCGGATCCCTTCGACACTTCGGCAAGCTCAGTGCATGCTTTGCTCCCCACTTCGCCCTAAGCGGCAGGGCTTCCGACTTCCACCCTTCACGGCGGCAGTGGCTTTGCCGCTGCTGCGGAGGACGGGTCGCTAAAGCTACGCCGGACAAGTCGCAGGGCAGGCAGCGAGAGCAACGAGTTAGGTTTTCAATTTGGATTTGACGGATTAGAAAATTTAGGGTATTGTTAACCACGGATTGCACTGATTGCGCGGAAAAATATGACAACGAATTGGGTTTGACGGATTAGAAAATTTTGGGTAATGTTGACCACAGATTTCGCGGATTATCACGGATTTTTTATTTTGACGTGGATTGGAGTTTTGGCCCTTGAAGGATTATTGCAATTCGAGGAAAGATTTTGATATTATTATGGAATCGGAAGGGTTAGCGCGTATAAGATTCAGCACCGGGAACGCCCCGAAGGCGCGTGGCAGGATGTCGCAACGGCAATCGAGACAGAATCAACTTTGGTTGACCAGCCGAAAGGCAAAGAACTCGAATCTGACGATTAATGCTAAAAATCGGCAATATAATTCTTGATGTTCCCTTTTTTCAGTCGCCGCTTAGCGGATACAGCGATTACGCTATGCGGGCAATTGCGCGTGACTGTGGAGCGCCTATGACTTTTGCCGGCGTAATGCTCGCAAAAAGTGTCATCCATCCGCGGGTCTTTAATAATCCGTCATTTAAACCCGGCGATGATGAACATCCGATAGGAGCCCAGCTTTTAGGCGAGGACCCCGAAATAATGGCAAGGGCCGCTAAGGTAGTATGGAAGGCGGGTTTCGATTTAATAGACTTAAATTTTGCCTGTCCTGCGCCCAAAGTTATTCGCCAAAAGCGAGGGGGCTTTCTTCTAAATGTTCCTGATAAAGTAATAGAAATCTATAATGCCGTCCGGGAATCCGTTGATTGTCCGGTAACTATGAAATTACGGACGAGTTTCGAAAATCAGTCATACGATAATTTCTGGGATATCATTTCCAGAGCTGCGGCTGGAAAGGTCGATGCATTAATTGTGCATCCTCGCACTGTTTGCCAAAGATTTACCGGTTCGGCAAATTGGCAGTTTTTATCAGAGGTTAAAAAACAATTTCCCCGCACAATAATTTTTGGCAGCGGGGACTTATTTTCTGCTGGGACGATTAAAAATAATATGAAAAGCACCGGGGTAGATGGCGCGGTAATTGCCCGCGGCGCGATTGGCAATCCCTGGATTTTCAGTCAGCTTCGCGCGGGAAACGAGTTTTTAGCCCCGACTCTCCAGCAGCAGGGCCAGGTAATTTCAAAACATTTCCGTTTGCTTTGTCCGCTCTATGGACACAAAAAGGCCATCAGGCATTTTCGAAAATTCGCTATTTGCTATTGCAAACTTCATCCCTTGCGTAGAAAAGCCCAAAAAGCCCTTTTTTCAGCAAAAACGGCTGAAGAATTCTTAGCCGTCGTCCAACAATGGTATAGCCTGTAACAAAAAGAAGTTTTGCCACAGAGTTTTTTAGACACAGAGGTCGCAGAGAACACAGAGAAAAATAGCCACGGATTAACACGGATTAACACTGTTTTTGCCTGCTGCGATTCGCCTTGCTTTTACCGACAATCGTGAGGATAATACTGACAAAAGCAGGAGTTACGCAAAATAAAACCGGCGAAGGACAGGCCAGCAATACGGTGATGTTGGTTTTGTAATGCGTGCGGATCCGAACAAACAATAGGTGGGCTAAAAAGGAGAACTGAAGCATGTTTCCGCAGGAGAATCTGAACACCTGGGATGAATTCGAAAAAAGAGTCCGTGATCTGGAGGATGAAACCAGATGTCTCAAAGCTGATCCTCATGCGATTTACGCAACGACGGAAGTGTTGTACCGTGGCGAAGGTAACGCAGAATGGCCACAGCCACTCTCAAGCACTTTAGAAAGGGATCACGGACGTATGACTGTAGGACAGTATTTTGACTATGTCATTAAGAATAGCACATCGTCCTCGAATATTTCGACTCAAGAATTAGAGACATTGAAACAAAAGATCAGCAAGCTGAATGTTAAGAATATTTACTCGTTCCCTACGGCTGCTGCGGACACGGAGGAGATAATGTCCGTAATGTCCAAGCTTCGCCATAACGGGTTCCCATCTCCGCTTGTTGATTGGACATCAGACCATTTCGTTGCAGCGTTTTTTGCCTTTGAGAAAGAGCATAACGGTTCTAATAGGGTAGCCATATTTGCCTTTCGAGGTCACACAGGCTATCAGGCAGATCCCCAAAAAGCAACCAACCCAATAGCAATTTATATCGGGCATTTTATCGCAAACCCTTCATCTCGCCATAGCAGGCAGAAGTCACAATATACTCTCTGCGTCAAGCAAGAACGCGAAGTATGTTTCAAGAATGCTAAGTTCGCGAATATTCTGGAAGATATTAATAGACCCGGATTTATCTTGCTGGAGAATGGCGAGACAAGGGACAGACCAGTACATAACGTTTTGTACAAGTACACACTCCCTGTCTCAGAAAGAAAGTTTATTCTCGAGATGCTGCATGACAAAGGTATCGACAGAATAAGTCTCGGTCTGTCTTAAGGCAACCGAGTAATACGGTGATGGTGATGCTGTAGATTTGCAGGTAATCTTACATTGTGCCATAGTAGGTTCACATCGTAGCATTGTTGGCTTACATCGTGGCATTGTAAATTGGCAAAAAGGCTGATAAGTCGTTAATTTTAAGCTTGCCCTGAGGCGAATTAAGCTTACACTGAGCGAAGTCGAAGTGTCGAATGGGGCAGTTAGGCAAAAGAACAAGAAAATACGGCAACTTCTTATACAGAAAGAGAAAGTCTGTGTTTCCCGTTTTATACAGACTGTATAATCATTGTTAGAGGTCAAAAACATGGATTCGATTTACACGAGTGGGAAGTACCTGGAGACAACTCAGACTTGGAATGCTGAGGATTCTCCTTGGAAAGCTGATCAAATCATCAAAATCATCTGCAATAACCGCCTTCATCCGCAAACGATTGCCGAAATAGGATGCGGAGCTGGTGCGATTCTTGATGAACTCTCCAAGAAAGAATATCTCAGAGGCGTTCAATTCAGTGGTTACGATATCTCTCCGCAGGCAATGGAACTAGCAAAACACAAAGAAAGTGCAAGCGTCAGGTTTTTCTATGAAGATCTGGTATCGGAAACAAACGCTAAGCATTTCGACATTCTTCTCGTAATAGACGTATTCGAACATGTCGCTGACTACATGGGGTTCTTGGAGAAATGTAGAGCTAGAGCTGACTACAAGATATTCCATATACCTCTCGATATTCATGTCTCTTCTGTGTTGAGAAATGCCTTTATTGGCGGTCGGTATACCTTGGGCCATCTCCACTATTTCACCGCTGACTCAGCAATCGCCACGTTGAAAGATACAGGTCACGAAATACTAGACTATTTCTACACAAATGCAGCTTTTGGGCTTTTCAAACAACACCCGTCAATCAAGAAGGCGATCGCCAACGTTCCACGAGGGCTGTTTTCTAAGTTTAGTTTGCCGTTCACCGCAAGAGTATTCGGGGGATACTCACTGTTAGTGCTGGCAAAGTGAAAACCTCTAACAAGGCGCTCCACCGGACGACAATTCCGCTGCGCTGCATTGCCGACGGTGAGCTTGATAGTTAGGCGGTAGAGGTGTCGATAGAGAAATATGAAAAGAACGCTATGCAATGGCTCAAAGAGCAGACCAAAAACAATTGATAACGATGTAAAAGAAAAATACAAGACAAGTCCCCCGCAGACCAGCCGCCGGTGAAAATAAATCGGGCAATAGATTTTTCCCCTGTGGGAGAATCGGTGCGGGAGGCCCTGAGAGTTCTGGATAGAGGCGGCCGGCTGGTTATAAACGCCATTCGTAAAAGCACGCCAATACCCCAGCTGGACTACGCCGAGCACCTCTGGTTTGAGAAAGAGGTAAAAAGCGTGGCCAATGTTACCCGCCGAGATGCCCTCGAATTCCTGCCTTTGGCTGCCCAAATTCCTATTGTGCCGCAGGTTAAGGAATTTCGATTAGAACAGGCCAATGATTTTGTTAAAGCAATCAAGGATTTCCGCTGCCGCCGTCTTGAAAATCCGCCAGTAAAGCGTATCATATCGGCGGCCGATAATTCTATTGAAGCATCGGTATTTCCTGTTGAATTGTTGTCGTGTGGGTATATAATCCAATCAAAGCTATTGAACTAACCGGCAAAAAATAGTATAATAAAAGAAAGCTCACCAGGATGGTTAAGTGGGGCTTAAAGGAGAAGTGTTCGGCTGAGGAAAACCGATGAAGATTATCTAAGAAGGCGCATTTATGGAGACTAAATTTAACGTATTTGAGATTATCCAGATTGCCGAGCGAATCGACCATAACGGCGCCAAGTTTTACTTAAAAGCGGCTGAATTGTTTGCCGACGAGAGTTTGCGCGACCTATATAACAAATTAGCCGGCTGGAGGGCCAGACACGAAAGAGTCCTGGCAGAGAGAAGAAAGCGTTTTTCCGAAAAGACCGGTCAATTTGGGACATTCGACCCGGATAATTACGTCTTGTCAAATCCGCACGTGATGGCAGGATTGACTGCTTTTGGAATCAAATTAGATGGGCCGAGAGGACCAACGGGGCGGGAAACGAAAGAGGAAATATTCAAAGACGCTATCAGAAGAGCGCGGGAAGTCATTGTTTTCTATCACGGCTTGAAAGACTTTGCCCGCGACCAGGCCGGCAAAGAAGCAATAGACCAGGTCATTAAGGAAGAAAGCCGACATATCCGCACACTCACCGAGTCAATGGCACGCTAATGGTTTGGCAAGTCACTATCCCGCAGGCGCTTATACCTTTCCTAAAAAATACCCCCAAACAATAGTAGCAGCGAGAGGCGAAAGCAATTAGAACGGCCAAAAACACCGATTTTGTGCAAATATTCAATCCGATGAAACAACCGCATCCCGGTCAAAAAAGTTGACCAAAGGGCGTCAAATATGTTAAAATGTATATGCAGCCAGGAAACGTTAATTTTGACTTTCGAGCCAAATAATTTAGAAAGGCAAAAGGGCCTGCTATAATCCATAAAGCAGCACTGAAAGAGGAGACAAAAGGTGTCCACGGTTTTGAAAACCGCATCGGTTGCCATCGTGCTGGCCGTATGTCTTGTTGGTCCGGCAAGCGGCTGGTGCCCTACCACTGACATCACGGGAGACTGTAGAGTCAACACGCTGGACCTGCAAGCAGTGGCTGACTGTTGGCTGGACCTGCCCGGGAGCTGGGCCGATATAAACGGCGATGACCAGGTTAATATAACCGACCTAACACTATTGGCTGCCCAGTGGCAAGTCTCAGGCATTCCCTTAGTGGTTAACGAGTTTATGGCGTCCAACAGCGGCTTCAAACCCGACCCCGCCGGTGAATTCGATGACTGGATTGAAATCTATAACGCCGGAGACGTAAATATCGACGTTGGCGGGATGTTCCTGACAAACGACCTCAACAAACCAACTTTGTGGAAATTCCCCACCGGCAATCCTTCCTTAACTACGATTAAATCTCAAAAGTATCTATTAGTCTGGGCCGACGAGGATTTAGGCCAGGCGGGGCTGCACGCCAAATTCAAACTCGATATCGACGGCGGCGAGATAGGATTGTATGACAAAGATGGTCAGACTCCTATCGACACCGTCATTTTCGGCGACCAGACAACCAATATGTCTTATGGTCGATTCCCTGATGCCAACAACACCTGGCGGATTATGCCCGTCCCTACACCTGAGGCCCCGAACAACAACGGATACTATGGTATTCTGGAAGACTTGAAATTCAGCCGCGAACGAGGGTTTTATAACACCCCCTTTTCGCTGACAATCGCATCGGAAGATGATGGGGTCAAGATATATTATACCACTAACGGCAGCTTACCGGTTGACCCTGCATACCGATGGCCGCCAGGCGCGCTATACACAGCCCCAATTCTTATAAACAAGACTACCTGTCTTCGGGCAGTTGCAGTAAAGGCGGGCTGGAGGAACTCCAAGATTTCGACGCAGACATATATTTTTGTCAATGACGTCGTCACTCAATCGCCGAACGGCCAGCTCCCAGGTCCCGGTTGGGCTGCCAGCGGTCTTAACGGGCAGTTTATAGATTATGGAATGGACCCTGACGTCGTCAACGACCCGCAGTATGCCGGCCTGATGGACGATGCGTTATTATCGATTCCCACAATTTCCCTTGCAACAAAGATTGTCAACTTGTTCGACCCAAATACGGGCATCTACGTCAACGCAGAGCAGCGAGGCCAAGCATGGGAGCGGCCCGTGTCGGTGGAGCTAATCAATCCTGACGGGAGCGAGGGTTTTCAAATCGACGGCGGCCTGCGAATGCGAGGGGGCTACAGCCGATGGGGTGACAACCCCAAACATGCCTTTCGGCTGTTTTTTAGACCCGAATACGGTGAAGCCAAGCTGAAATTCCCACTTTTCGGAGACGAGGGTGTCGATGAATTTGAATGTGTCGATTTGAGGACCAGCCAGAACTACTCCTGGAGCTTTGGAGGTGACAGTCGCAATACGTTTGTCCGAGATGAATTCTCTCGCGATTTACAAGGTGCTACGGGTTCGCCCTATACGCGATGTCGATACTGTCATCTCTACATCAACGGTCAATACTGGGGTCTGTTTGAGACTGAGGAGCGTCCCGAGGCCTCGTATGGCGAATCCTATTTCGGCGGCAACAAGGACGATTACGACGTTGTCAAGGTAGCGTATGGGTCATACACTATCGAATCAACAGACGGCAGCATCGACACATATTACCGCTTGTGGCAGGCAGCCACAGCAGGGTTTGCTACCGATGCTGCCTACTACAAGGTTCAAGGCCTGAATCCTGATGGCACGCGCAATCCCGCCTACGAACGGCTGGTCGATATCGACAATGTCATCGATTGCATGCTCTGCACCTTTTACGTTGGAGACTTCGACGGGCCTATTTCCAACTTCCTTGGCAACAGCCGCCCGAATAACTTCTACGGCATTTACAATCGCATCAACCAGGACGGCTTCAAGTTCTTCCGGCACGATTGTGAGCACACATTGTTCGACATCAGTTCCGGCTGGGGTTATGACCGAACAGGTCCGTTTCCTGCCGGCCAGCAGTCCCAGCATTTTAATCCGCAATGGCTTCATCAGCAGCTCGTTGCCCATTCTGACTATCGTATGCGGTTAGCCGACAGGGCGTTCAAATACTTCTTCAATAACGGACCGATGACCCCTGATGCGGCCGTGGCTCGTATCCAGAAGTGGGCCAACCAGATTGACCTCGCCATTATTGGTGAGTCAGCACGCTGGGGTGATGCTAAGACGCATCCGCCTCTTACGAGGGACGACTGGTTTAACGCCGTCAACTGGATAATTTATGAATACTTGCCGTCTCGCACAAACACCGTGCTCGGCCAGCTTAGGTCCAAGGGCTGGTATCCCAGTTTTGACCCACCCACCTTTAGCCATCCCGGCGGACTTGTCACAAGCGGCTTTAAACTCAGTATGAGCGTTCCTTCAGGGACAATTTATTACACTCTTGACGGCTATGACCCACGCCTACCCGGCGGGGCCGTCAACACGGCGCACGCGTCATCTTATACAGGACCTATCACATTAACCGAAACAACTCAGGTCAAGGCACGAGTAAGGAGGAGCACCACCTGGAGTGCGCTTAATGAGGCGGTGTTTGCGATTGGGCCGATTAAAGAAAAG
>CAZKOQ010000144.1:0-7920 GCA_964554425.1 uncultured Pirellulales bacterium
GCTCCCTCGACTTGGTTCGGCTCTTTCGACTACGCTCAAGACAGGTTCGCTCACCGCAGGGCGCTCACTTCGACACTTCGACGGTTCGACTACGCTCACCGCAGGCTTTGCTCAGTGTAAACAAGCTCAGTGCAAACGGGACAGGCAAGACCACAGCCGAAATGAAAACAGTGAACACCTTCACTGACGCCGGCTGGAACTTTATCGAAATCTGGGGTATCGGGGAAAATCAGATGTATCCGTATCTTAGATTTGGTCCAGGTGGCGACTTGAACTACGACAAAAAATTGAACCTTATTGACGTTGCGATTCTTGCCTCGCACTGGCTGGAGGAAAACTAAGTCAGAAGGCATAAGCTAATGATGCGCCCAAGGCATCAATGCCTGAGTTAAGGTCTTCAAGCCCAGCGTTGGATATGTGAAAATACTTTACCGAGATGGAAACGTGATTCCTAAACTGGCAGCCGATTCCGGCGTCAGAGATAAAATTGAGTTTTGAGCTGTTACCAGGCAGATAATCCGACTGCCACAGTACCGATGAACCTGCTTCTGCGAAGAAGCCGGTCAGATCTTTATTCTGGTATAGCCGAAACGCCGGACCTAATGCGGCGCCGTAAATGTTGGTTGAGTCGTAATCGCCATCTCTGTGTCGGCCATACACAAACGCAGGAGTGCCCCGCAGAGAACAAGTTATATTGGAGTGGATTGGCCATTCGTATTCGACAGAGCCGAGGACGAAATAATCCTTCTCGTGGTCAGGCCACTGGTTGGCGATTGTGCCGGTGGTTGACGTTATTTCTGCTCTACATCTGCCTTTAGAGAAATCTCTGCAAAGGGACCACCCCTCATCAGCAGCCATACCAATATGCGCCGCAGATAAACTTATTACTGCCGCAATACTACAAATAATTAGCTGTCTGGCCATCATAGGCGGATTTTTTACAGCAAGACGTGACCAATTGCAAGCAAAAAATTTAGGGTGCACCCTATGCAATATGTTTGACGAGAGACGAGGGACGAACGACGAGCCGCGAGACGAGTTATGGGCGGCCCATATCAAGCGGTTACGCCAATGGGTGGTTGGGCTTTCGTTGGCGAAAAGGGGGTGGCTGCGGCGGTCCTCTGCGGATTCGTTGACCGTCTCGACAGTTTGAAACGGCAGGGCCACACGCAGGGGCGCGACGCGATTGCCGTCCTTGTCATATTTGCCGTCCCATATCAACTCGGTCATAGTAGCCCTCATCGGGCGTTGGCTAAATACATAGAAACTATCTCAATTGGTGAGCAAGATTGGTGGGCTGAAGCCCACCCTACCAAAACTAAAAGAAATGATAGAGGAAATCCGTGGCGGGGGCAAAGAAAAATTCAAAAATCAAAATGCAAAAATCAAAGATGTGGAATCCGCCGAAGCGGGCCCCCGACTACGACTTTCGAGGGCAGGCTTCGGGGCTAAACATTTGGATTCCCGTTTTCACGGGAATGACAATTTTTCAATAGATTCCTCGGCTCCCTCGACTTGGTTCGGCTCTTTCGACTACGCTCAAGACAGGTTCGCTCACCACAGGTCGCTCACTTCAACACTTCGACGGTTCGACTACGCTCACCGCAGGATTTGCTCAGTGTAAGCCCTTACACGGGAATGACCCCCGATTACGACATTCGGGGGCAGGCCGGCGGGTAAACTCCAAGATGAGTTATGAGCAGCCCATAGAGTTTCCGCAGTTGAAGCACTTGTAGCAGGTGCCGTTTCGGACGGTGATTGAGCCGCAGACGTCGCAGGCAGGGGCATCATCTCCGAAATGCTCGAATTGTGCGTTGAATTGCTGCATCAACGTAACTTCGGAGGCCAGAAGGGCTGAGGTCTCACCGAAGACCGGTTCCATCAAGGTTCCAATTCGACTTGCCGGGTCGGTAAGCCGGCCTGCCGGGGCAGGAAGCGGCTGAGCTGCCGTCTGGTGGGACTTTTGGGGGTCCGGTTTTTCCAGGACAGCGGTTTTCGACACAAGTTTTACTGCTGCCTTCGCTTCAGCAATCTTCTGAGCCAAGTCTTTGGTCTTTTCGACCAGCTCCTTAGCAGTCGTAACGTTTTTGCCATTTGCCGGGGCGGGAGAGGCAGCTCTACTTGGGATATTCTTGTCTGCATAGCCGGGTATGAACCGGCAGCCCAGCCAGCAGAAGATATAGTCGATTAAACTCTTCGCAAATGGAATATCTTTATTTGAGGTCATTCCCGATGGCTCAAATCTGGCGTGGCGGAATTTGTCAACGAGGGCAATCAGCGGCACTCCATACTGAAGCGCCATTGAGGTGCAGGTGCCTATGACGTCCATAAGGCCGCCAATGGTGCTGCCTTCCTTTGCCATAGTGATAAATAGCTCGCCTGGCTGGCCATCCTCGTATAGACCCACCGTCAGATACCCTTCGTGTCCTGCGACAGAGAATTTGTGCGTGATGCTCTGTCGGGTGTCCGGCAGCCGGTGTCTGAACGGCCGGCCTTGTGGTGCAGCTTCAGCCGACTTGGCTTTAGCTTCTCTGTGCTTACTGGTTTTGACTGGCTGAAGCTTCTTGGAGCCGTCCCTGTAGATTGCTACCGCCTTTAAGCCCATCTTCCAGCCCTGCATATAGGCAACCATAATCTCCTCGGTTGTGCTCTCCTCAGGCATATTGATGGTCTTGCTTATAGCGCCGGAGATAAACGGCTGGACGGCGGCCATCATTTTCAGGTGTGCCATATAATGGATGGACCTTTTGCCGTTTCGGGGCTTAAAGGCGCAATCGAATATCGGCAAATGGTCAGGGTTTAGTTTCTCTGCGCCCTCGATGTTTTCGCTCTGGTCGATGTGGTCGCATATTGATTTGATGTCGTCGGCGCTGTAGCCAAGTCGTTCGAGGGCCATCGGAACTGTCTTATTGACTATTTTGAGCATTCCGCCGCCGGCCAATAGTTTGTATTTAACTAATGCTATATCCGGCTCAATGCCCGTCGTATCGCAGTCCATCATAAAGCCGATGGTCCCGGTCGGGGCAAGCACCGATACCTGTGCATTATGGAAGCCGACTTTGGTGCCGGCATCGAGGGCCTCATCCCACACATCCTTGGCGGCGTTACGCAGATACGCAGCACAGTGCGACTCAGGAATGTCGTAGGCGTGCTGGCGGTGCATATTTATAACCTTCAGCATCGGCTCAGCGTTCTTGGCGAATCCCTCAAAAGGCCCTTTTATAGAGGCGATTTCCGCACTTGTTATGTATGCCTCGCCGGTTAGTATCGCGCTGATAGCCGCCCCGATTGCCCTTCCGTGGTCGGAGTCGTAAGGCAGCGCCTGGCTCATTACAAAAGAGCCGAGATTGGCGTAACCGAGGCCGAGCGGCCGGAATTTGTGGCTGTTGACCGTGATTGTCTCGGTCGGGTAGCTGCCGTTATCAACCAGAATCTCCTGAGCAATAATGAATAGCCGCACCGCCTTTTTGAAGCCGGCTACGTCGAAAGAGCCGTCTTCTTTGCGGAACTTCATAAGATTGAGCGAGGCGAGGTTGCAGGCCGAATCGTCAATGAACATATACTCGCTGCACGGGTTCGAGGCGTTAATGGGCCCTGAGTTCGGGCAGGTGTGCCAGCGGTTGATTGTGCTGTGGTATTGAATTCCCGGGTCGCCGCAAATCCTTGTGCCTTCGGCAATTAGTTCCATCAGCTCGCGGGCGGAGTGCTCCTCTATCTTCTGCCCTGTCGTAATAGTGTATGTGGACCAGGTAGCGTCTTTTTCGACCGCCTGCATAAACTCATCGGTTACGCGAACCGAGAGGTTTGAATTCTGGAACATCACGCTGCTGTATGCCTCATTGTTGTAGTCACCGCTGTAGCCGGCTTCGATGAGCGTCCAGGCCTTTTTTTCTTCTTTTGCCTTGGAGGTAATGAACTCTTTGATGTCAGGATGGTCAATTTTTAGCGACTGCATCTTTGCTGCTCGGCGGGTCTTTCCGCCCGAGCGGATTACCGCCGCTATCTGGTCGTAAATCCGCATAAAGCTGAGCGGCCCCGATGGTTTGCCCCCGCCTGACAGCTTTTCTTTGCTGCTCCGCAGCGGCGAAAGGTCTGTGCCTGTGCCTGAGCCGTGCTTGAACAGCATTGCCTCGCTGGTTGCCAGTCGCATTATATCTTCCATCGAGTCCTTGACCGACTGGATGAAACAGGCCGCTGCCTGGGGGTATTCGTAGCTGTTTTCGCACAGAACCGCTGCCTTTTTCTGCGTGTCCCACCGGTAATTATGTTTGCTGCCGGTAACACCATACACGTCGTAAATCCCCACGTTGAACCACACGGGCGAATTAAATGAGCCGTATTGATTCACGCACAGCCAGGTTAGCTCGTTATAAAACGCTTCCGCATCTTCATCGCTTGCCAAATAACCGTCTTTTTTGCCTCGGTCGGCTATCATTCTGCAAACGCGGTGGACCAATTGCTTTACGGAGCGCTCTCGCTGTCCGGTCTCGACGTCGCCGTAGAAGTATTTGCTTGCCACCACTTTCGTGGCGAGCTGGCTCCAGGATGCCGGCACTTCGATATTGTCTTGCTCGAAGACGGCTTGGCCGCTCTCATTGGAGATTTTGGCCAACCTTATCTCCCACGCAACCTGCTCAAATGGGTGCACACCCGGCGTTGAGAAGTGATACTCAATCTTGAGACCCTTTTTTTCAGCGGTCTGGGTTGCAGCTTCTGTTTGTCCGCCTGTGGCGGAATGGTTTTTGAAAGGATTCTCGGGGTCGAACTTATAGGACATTTACTCGCCTCCGTGCGACGAATACATAACCACAATATATAGCAATATTACCGGGATTAGGGCCAGGTATTGTAGTATGGCCCGCAAATCAGTATCGGCAAAGTAATGACAATTCAATAAGGTGTAAAGACCAAAGTTGCAAAATTTCTTACAAATTTTTTACTGTGGTCTCTTACTCTTTGTGGCTACTGAATCTATGAAGAAAAAAAATTTTTATCACCTTCAATAAAAAACTCCGGACCGGAAAATAGAGAGCATCACCGCTATACTTTTTGACAAGTATCCTGTTCAGACACCGGCATAAGAAACTCGCAATTCCCTTTATTAGGCCGCAGTGCATAGCTAAAATACATCCGTTCTGGGGTCAGGCCAAAATCTTTGGCCGAAAATCCGAGTTTATTACAGCTTGCTTGTTATTAGAAAGTAGCAAGATACAGGCAATGGCAAATACCGGCGTAAAAGATAGATTTGCGTCAATTGGCCGACAAATAAGAAACTTCCCGACCGGGCCAGGCCTTTATCTTATGAAGGGCGCTGGCGGTAAGGTCCTCTACATCGGCAAGGCAAAGAATCTCCGCTCACGAGTCAGTAGTTATTTTCAGCCGGCAAGCGACCTTATTGCATCCCGCGGGCCAAAAATCACCGAAATGGTAAGTAAAGTCAGGAGTGTTGATTTCTTAGAGACCGCAAGCGAGGTTGAGGCCATACTTGCCGAGGCCCGCCTCATTAAAGACATCCGCCCACCTTATAATACCGACCTGGTCGATGATAAGACATTCCCATACCTGGAGATAACAACAGCCGACGATTTTCCGGGCGTCTATATGACCCGAAAACCACAGCCCAACAGCAGGTTGTTCGGCCCATTCGCCAGCGCAAAAGACCTAAGAGGAGCTATGTCGGTGCTGCAAAAAATCTTCAAGTTTCGCACCTGCAAGCTGGAAATCCGCGAGGATGACCCAAAGCGGAAGTTCTTTCGCCCGTGCCTGTTATACAGCATCAAGCAGTGCACCGCCCCCTGTGCGGACAAGATTGGCAAGAGTGAATATAAAAAAGTCGTCATTGGCGACCTAATAAAATTCCTGCGTTCAAGGCGTTCCACCATCCTGCGTCGGTTGAAAAGGCAGATGGAGCAGGCCGCAGGCGCACTCGAATATGAGAAGGCCGCGATGTTCCGCGACCGAATTCGGCTGATTGAACGGCTTGACCGCCGGGGCACGCCTGATGAAGATGTTCAGCCGGAGGTTTTTGCCGCCGACCCAGCCGAAGCCCTCTTTCAGCTACGGGAATTATTGCAGTCGCCTGAGCCGGTCAGGATTATTGAGGGGATAGATGCCGCCAGCATCAGCGGCGCCGAGGCGGTCGGGTCATTAGTCAAATTTATTGACGGCAGGCCCTTCAAAAGCGGCTATCGACGCTTCAGGATAAAGACCGTAAAAGGCATCGACGATTACGCAATGATTGCCGAGGTCGTCAAACGCAGATACAAATACGCCCTGCGGGGCGAAGAGCTATGGCCTGACCTGGTCCTAATCGACGGTGGTCTGGGCCATTTAAGAACCGCGGAATCCGCTCTGCAGCAAATAATCAATAATCAATCCAGCTTCGCCAAGGACACACCGGACAAGTCATCAATAATCAATTTAAGATTGGCTGCAATTGCCAAAAGGGAGGAAGAAATCTTTTTGCAGGGAAGTTCAAAGCCGTTGAAGCTGCCTGCCCATTCACCTGTCCGCAAGCTCCTCCAGTATGTCCGGGATGAGGCCCACCGCTTCGCCCAACATTACCATCACATCCTGCGAAGGGAAAAAATGCTAAACGAAAACTCCTGACTTATTCCCGCCGGCTGGCGCAGGGCCAACGCGCAAACTGTTCCCGATACAATGAAGATTGACCGCCTGATTTACAAACTCGAAGATGAAATCTTTGACAAAATAGACCTAAATCCAGATGAAGTAACCGCCGACCTCACCGACTTTTACCCATCTACACATCTCTCCAAATAAGGACAGCCAACTACTTATTTCTCCACCTCGTCATACACACGGACGTAATCGACCGTAAAGTAGTCCGGAAGATTTGCCTTCGTTATGTCGCCGCCCCACTTGCCGATTTCCTCGGTAAGTTTTGCATACTCCGGCACCTGCGAAATCCCGCCCGCGTTCGTCCGCCAAACTTCTTTGCCGTCAACATAAAAAACATATTCATCCGGCTTCCAGTGCAGACCAAACGTATGGAACCCATCGCTTATGCCGGGTATCACGCTTTCCTTTCCGGCGTGCTTGTGCTCTTTGCCGTAGCCATCCCAGTGGAGATTCTGTGTAATTTTATCCTCCAGCCAGGGCTTTTCCATAATATCGATTTCTGTGCCGTCTCTACCCTCATCGCCTATCTTGTTCACGCTTCCTATATGCAGCCAGAACGCAGGCCAATGCCCCTGCTGCTTCGGGAACTTGCACCGGCACACCCAATAGCCGAAATTGTGCTCGAATTTACCTTTCGTCCGCACCGCTCCGCTCGTATATCGCTCACCATCTTTCTTAGTGCGAATTATCAAATTCCCATTGCCGTCCAAGTAAGTGTCATCCTTTACCCACCAGCCATCCCGCCGTTTCCAGTCACCCATTATCTCCCACTTGCTCTCATCGAGCTTCTTTTCGTCGAACTCATCGCTCCAGGCCAATTTCCACCTTTTCCCCTCCGGAATCTCCGGCAGAAATTCTTTATATTTGCCCGCAGTCCCTTTCTGTTTCGGCGTGCTCTTCGTTTGCGTTGAACACGCGACTGTGCAAATTATCAGGCACAGAGCCGCCACTCTTATCGCTTGACTAAATTGTTGTTTCATATCTCTTTCTCCTTGCCGACAACCTCTTGCCAGCCCTTCCGCCGGGTCGCATGCAGACCCGACATAACCGTTACCGACAGCATAATAGCAAACGTAATTATAGTGAACCAATGTCCCCAGGCGGCAGTCGGGACGTGGGCCATTTTTATAATTACCGTTCCGATAGCAAAAGACTGCAAAAACATCTTGAGCTTGCCGGATGTAGTTGCCGAAAAGTTAATGCCCCTGGCCTCAGCAATATGTCGAAGTATCGTAACGTAGATTTCTCTGCTCGCTACAATTAACGCAACCGCCCACT
>CAZKOQ010000145.1:0-7914 GCA_964554425.1 uncultured Pirellulales bacterium
GGCAAAATTAACAAGGTGTAGAAGAAACGTAATCATCCAGGAAAACCAGATTAGAAGTCTTCAAAATGCTCTTGAAGCTAAGAAAGAAGAAATTCAGTTGACCAAAGTCCAGTTTGGTCGTTTAGAGCTGGAGCTGAAGACCAGAGACGGGGAAATAGCCAAGCTTCGGGCAACATTAAACACAGCAAAGACCAACAAGGCGTATGCCGTAGTTCTCACGCAACTCAATACCTCCAAAGCAGACAACTCGAAAATCGAAACGCAGGTTCTCGAGCTGCTAAAAGACATAGAAACCGACGAAGCGGAGTGCAAAGAGCTACAGAAGCAAATCGATGAGCAAAAACAACAGCTCGAGAAGCTGCGAGCGGAATCTGAGGTGTTGGCAACAAAATATCAGGCCGAAATCGACCAAGTGCAGGCCGAATGGGAGGAGTCAGCCAAGACTATCCCCCAGGAGGCGCTGGAAGTATTCAATCGGGTAGCCGAAACGTATGATGGCCAGGCCGTCGTCAAGATTGAGCGAGAGGAAAAAAAGGAGACCTATAGCTGCGGCGGCTGCTTTATGGGTATCACCGCCGAGAGCGTTAACTTACTTCTAACGAAAGATGACATAATCCGCTGTCCCATTTGCACAAGGATACTCGTGCTCGGTGACCAAGATAGTGGTTCGTGATTCGCAATGCCGGGTGCCGAACACTGAGGCGTAGAATTTAGAACACAGAATCTGGAGTTGTGCTATCGTCAATTCTCAGCTCTTAATTTTCAATTGCAATGGACAAAATAATAGCATACATAGATGGCGCCAGTAGAGGCAATCCGGGGCCTGCCGCAGCCGGCTTCATATTGTTCGGTCCCGATGGAGCTCAACTGCAGGGAAAAGCATTCTTTCTGGGCGAAGCCACGAACAACGTAGCCGAATACACCGGCATTGTAAAAGCCCTTGAGGCGGCAAAACAGCTTGGCGCGGATGAGCTGACGCTTTTCAGCGACAGTGAGCTGCTCGTTAAGCAGCTCAACGGAGAATATAAGGTAAAAAGCGAACAAATTAGGCCCCTATTTCGACAAGCAGTGAACCTGTTGGAGCAGTTTAAGAAGGCGAATGTCCAACACATTATGAGGGAGAAAAACAATGAGACGGACAATCTTGTAAACCAATCGCTAAATCTCGAATCTGACGTTGAAGCCAAGCCGACACCAGGAATCCAAAACAAAAAACCGATTCGCCTGGGCGTATTAATCAGCGGCGGCGGCACAACATTGATGAACATCCTTGAATATGTCAAACGCGGCCAGCTCAATGCACAGGTCGCTGTTGCAATAAGCTCACGCTCGACCGCTGCCGGCGTCGAAAAGGCAAAAAACGCGGGGCTGTCGGTCAAAATCATTCGCACAAAAGATTACCCCGACATCGACCAGTTCAGCAAACGTATCGAAGAAGAGCTGGTTGCGGCAAATGTCGATTTAGTTATTCAGGGTGGGTGGCTTTGCCTGTGGGAAATTCCATCGCGTTATGAGAACCGTGTGATGAACATACACCCCGCCTTGCTGCCGAGTTTCGGTGGAAAAGGTATGTGGGGACATAACGTCCATGAAGCGGTTCTGGCATCGGGATGCAAAGTAAGCGGCTGCACCGTGCACTTCTGCACAAATGAGTATGATAGAGGCCCTATTATCGTCCAGCGAACCTGTCCGGTCAAAGATGATGACACGCCCGATACGCTTGCCGCTCGGGTCTTTCAACAAGAATGTATCGCGTATCCGCAGGCGATAAGACTATTTGCCGAGGGAAAACTTGTCGTTGAAGGTGAAAAAGTAAAAATAAAATCGTAAATGTTACATTACGGGCTTAATCCCGGATAACCGCTGACGGGCACAAGTTGTATTTATGAACAGACGGCAGAAAGCAATCTTAGTGGAATTTGCAACCATAATGGCAGTTACGGTCATTGCGGTTGTAGCGATGATTAACTTCAAAGACTGGGTCAATCGCTCAGAGGCGATGGGGGGGATGCAGCAGCTCGGGCAAATAGTTTTGAGTTATCGAAAAGAGTATGGCGCAGCGCCGCCCGAATCTTATGTCAACAGTATCAAAAAAGATCTGAAGGGGTGGGTTCGGCTGGGCAACCTCAAATACAGGGCCCAATGGATTGACTTTGATGCGACAGCCGATGAAATACTCGCATATTCGGAAAGAAACTATCATTCATCCTTACTTGACGATGGCTACGTGGTCCTCCGGCTGGATGGGCGTGTAGAGTGGATGGAAAAACAGCAGTTTGAGAAGCTGCTGACCCAACAGCAAAGCAAAATGGAGATCGATATGCTCCGGCGGTAGTAAGAAACACTTTACGCTCGTATATTTTAATTGCCGGAGTTTCCCGACAACTTGCTCATCATCACCGGCTCATGACGAAGAAGCGCAATATCACGCGATAACAGGTTCGCTCTTTTGCTTCTCCGGTTCCTTTGCTTCAAGACCTTCAAGCTTTAGATGCTCTTCATCCTGCACGTCAATCCGTATGATGTTTTTGCCTTTGAATTTTCCTGAAAGCACAGCTTCCGAAAGCGGGTCCTCAATGTAATGCTCGATTGCCCTGCGCAGCGGCCTTGCACCAAATTCGGGATTGTAACCCTTGTCAATGAGGAACTCTTTTGCCTGGGGAGCAAGCTCAAGTTTGAGGCCGTGGTCGGTCAGCCGTTTGAACACCTTCGCCAGCTCATAATCGACGATAGTCTGCAGGTTTTCTCTTGTGAGCGCCTTGAAGACTATAGTGTCATCAACGCGGTTGAGAAATTCGGGCCTGAAGTGATGCTCGACCTCTTTATTGAGAATCTCTTTCATTTTCTCGTAATTAGACTCGGGCGTTTTCTTACTGAAGCCAAAGCCGGCCTGGTTCTTTATCAAATCCGCGCCGATGTTGCTGGTCATAATGAGGATTACGTTCTTGAAGTCGATGCTCCGCCCGAAGCTGTCGGTCAATCTTCCCTCATCCATAATCTGAAGAAGGATATTGTAAACGTCCGGATGTGCCTTTTCTATTTCATCTAAAAGAAGCACAGCATAAGGCCGCCGTCTGATTCTTTCAGTCAATTGTCCGCCTTCTTCATAGCCCACATACCCTGGAGGAGCACCTACGAGTCGGCTGACATTGTGCTTTTCCATAAATTCGCTCATATCCAGGCGAATAAGAGAGTTCCTGTCGCCGAACATAAACTCTGCCAGGGCCTGCGCAAGCAGCGTCTTGCCGACACCGCTCGGACCCAAGAAAATAAAGCACCCCATCGGACGATTCGGGTCTTTCATACCGCTTCTGCTGCGTCTAACGGCTTTTGCCACCGCACCAATGGCCTCATCCTGTGAAACAACCGTTTTATGCAGCTCGGCTTCGAGCTCCAAAAGCCGCTGTGTTTCCTTCTTTTCCAGCTTCGTCAACGGCACACCCGTCATATTGCTGACAACTTCCGCAATAATCTCGATGTCCACCACGCCGGTTATCTCCTTGTGCTCCTCGTACCATTTCCTGTGCAGTTCCGTCTTCTCATCTATAAGCTGTTGGGCTTCATCTCTCAATGCTGCGGCCCGCTCATAGTCGGCGTTTTTGACTGCCTCGTCCTTCTCCCTCTGCAATCTTTCAATCTTCGTTTCTATCTCGGTCAAATCCGGCGGCGGGGTCATATTCTTAAGCCGCACGCGGGCCCCCGCTTCATCGACTACATCTATCGCCTTATCAGGCAGGCACCTGCCGGTAACGTATCTGGTCGATAGCTCTACCGCCTGGTAGAGCGCCTCGTCAGTAAACCGGACCCTGTGGTGCGCCTCATAGCGGTCCTGAAGCCCCCTGAGTATATCCAGGGTCTCTTCCTTTGAAGGCGGTTCGACAATTATCGTCTGGAAGCGCCTCTCAAGCGCACCATCTTTCTCAACATGCTTCCTGTACTCATCCAGAGTGGTAGCGCCGATACATTGCACCTCTCCCCTCGCAAGCGCCGGCTTTAGCACATTCGATGCGTCTATTGCACCCTCGGCTCCGCCGGCCCCCACCAGCGTATGAAGCTCATCAATGAATAAAATAACGTTCTTGGCCCGTCTGACTTCGTTAATGACCGCCTTTATTCGCTCCTCAAATTGCCCGCGGTATTTTGTCCCGGCCACCATCATAGCCAGATCAAGCACAACGATACGCTTGTCATTGAGGATTTCGGGCACCTGTTTATTGACAATTTGTTGACTTAGACCCTCCACAATAGCTGTCTTGCCGACCCCGGCTTCGCCCAATAAAACCGGATTATTCTTCGTCCGCCTACACAGTATCTGTATCAACCGCTCAATCTCATTTTTTCTGCCGATCACGGGGTCAAGCTCGCCATTTGCTGCCAGCTCCGTGAGGTCTCTGCCGAAGCTATCGAGAGCTGGGGTTTTGCTTTTTGGCTTCCGCCCCAATGCCGGGCCCATCTTCAGCCCAAGAGCAGCAGGCCCATCGTCCACTCCCGCCCCAAGCAGATTCAGCACCTCCTGCCGCACATCCTCAAGCTTCAAACCCATATCCATAAGAATCTGAGCGGCTATCCCCTCCGTTTCCCGCAGCAGCCCCAACAGGATATGTTCTGTTCCTACATAATTATGATTAAGCGAGCGCGCTTCCTCGATAGCATACTCAATAACTTTCTTAGCTCTTGGTGTTTGAGGGAGCTTGCCCATCGTAACCATATCAGGTCCGCTTTTGACCTTTTTCTCTACCTCAAGCCGAAGCCGCTTTATATCAACATCAAGGTTCTTCAGGACTGTAGCCCCCACTCCACTGCCTTCCTTGACCAAACCAAGAAGGACGTGCTCGGTCCCTATGTATTCGTGGTTGAACCGCTGCGCTTCCTGATTAGCCAGCGCCATAACCTTGCGTGCACGGTCTGTAAAACGCTCGAACATTCTTTTGCCCCAAAATAATACTTAGCTAACAATTAAACGGCGATTGCTTCCGGTATCCAGTCATCATTTCGCCCTGTTTTTTATATCTTTCTCCATTCACCGGCTGCTTTGCTCAAAATCGCACAATTAACATTATACCATTAGCTCAGCTTGCTTGTCAAATACACACACGATGCTTGAAGCTGCTGTCGTGGCAGCACTGTTTATTATATGTCCCATAATGAGCCAATGTTCGTTTTCCGGCAGAACGGTCTGCCTTCTGTAAATCTTATCGACAAAAATCACCGGCAACTTTCCAATTCGTACCCCTAAAAAAGGTCGTATCTTGCGCAGCAGAAATAAGTTATAGCAATGTGTTATAGACCGGAATCAAACCTATTTGTCAGACGCCCCATAATGGAAAGATTCCGAGAGCGTTGCGATATATCAATAGACTTACAAAGAGATGACTATATCAGGGCGTTGTGGAGGGTATGTTACTCCAAGAATCTATTAGTAACTATCTCAAAACTGTCACCCTGAGCGAAGCGAAGGGTCTGGCCTGTCAAAAAAAGAGATTCTTCGCTGCGCTCAGAATGACAAACTGTGTTTTGAGATAGTTTCTTAGTGAAGCTACCCCCTTCGGCAGAGGAATTAAGAGGTGTGATTAGCTTTTGTCCTCGGTATTGCTCTCCTCAAGCAATCTCCTGAGGTACTCATTTTCTCGCCGGGTCGCCTCAAGGTCAAAAAACTGATACTTTATGCAAACTCGCAAATAATCCAGCAACTCTTGCAGACTATTGATACTCTTTTCGAGCTTTTCGCGGTTTGCCTGGGCTTGCTCAGCAAGTTTGGCCAATTTATCGTGGTGCGGGTCAAGTCCCTCTCCAAATTCCTTAACCAGCTCGTTGAGCTTGTCTTCTAACCTTATGTCGTCCATCACAGCGCCCCTGTCAAATGCAAGTTCTTTTCAACCACCTTAGTTTAGAAGGTCTCCGAAGCCGTTGTCTTAAATTGCAGCAAAACTCATACCCAATTATTGATGGATGGGCTTTACAAGCGGCTTGACAGCACACCCACAATAAAGGCCTATCCAACCGGTCTTCTGCACCGATTTTATGTTCTATTTCTGCTTTCTTAATAGCAACTCCTGTATGGATTAAGGGCCTTTGTTGCTATAAATAAACACGCCTTTGAAGTTACTATCCTTTTATTATAGACAAGGGTATGATAAACAGCTACTTATAAGCAGTGTTGAATATTATCAACGGTCATGTTTATTTCTATCGTCAAGTTCGGTTTCTTCTTATGGTCTCTGATTCGTTGTCTTTTAGACCCGCGAAATTGGCGATTGACAGGGAATAACCAATAATCAATAATAAATAATCAAAAACCAACAGATGCCCGGGTGGCGGAATTTGGCAGACGCGCTAGCTTGAGGTGCTAGTGGGGATACCCCTTGCAGGTTCGAATCCTGTCCCGGGCACTATTTATTGATTATTGATGATTTACTATTGATTATTGCATTTCATATTTAGGTAGTCAGTTAATCCCTTTCGTGTTTTGCCATAAGTTGATAGGTATGTATGGCTTTCAGCCCTTAGAACCATGGCCGAGGGCTATTTTTATGCTCGCAGATTGTTCTACGGTTTTCACCTTGAAGAATCTGGTTCGATGGTGTAGGTTATTATGGATAACTTGGCTCGAGTTTCGGTGACATAGAAATGAAAGATTAGAAAAATGAACAGCCGGTCGGCTTTTCATCTGGACTGTTCTCCCATCATTCCGGAGTGTGGATTTAAGTGTGCAAAGTGTATTAAAGAAATGGAATCTGTCTTTACGAAAATAAAAGGTGTCAGCAAGTTCTATAGAGAAGGTGATGGTGTAGTCATAGAGCATAATTCCAGTATGGTGGCGGCAGAACAACTAATGGACGTTTTCAAGACTCTGCCTTCATTCTATAAAGGATTCTTCATTCCAACTGTGATTGGAAGTGAAGAGAAACAGAACTGATGCCCATTTCAGACGAATTCGTAGATTATGTTATTGACCAGCTCTCGGCCTGGGGAGACGTGTCGGCTCGCAAGATGTTCGGTGGTGCTGGTCTCTATCGTGACGGGACGATGTTTGGGCTTATCGCTGATGACGTTGCTTATCTGAAGGTAGATGACTCCAATCGAGAGGATTTCGTGAAGGCAGGAGCATCTCCCTTCAATCCATATCCCGACAAAGTAAAAACAACTTTAATAGAATATATATTTTCAGCATCTTAATAAAAGGACACAATATGAAGCAATGGTATGAAGAGTTGTTTGAAAACTACGCAATGAAATATGATAACGAAGTTTATGTGCATGGAACCATCGGAGAGTGTGACTTTTTTGAAAAAGAAATCGGATATAACAAATCTGCAAGAATTCTGGATATAGGGTGTGGCACAGGAAGGCATTCCATCGAATTAGCCAAAAGAGGATATAATGTTGTCGGGATTGATCAATCAGAATCTCTTTTAAAACGGGCGAAAGAAAAAACGTCCGAACAAAAGGTACAAGTCGATTTTCAAAAACAAGATGCAAGAGACCTTCCTTTTCTGCATGAATTCAATCTGGTTATCATGATATGCGGAGGCGCATTCCCTTTGATGGAAACTGACGAAATGAATTTTCAGATTCTTAAAAATGCCGCCAACGCCTTGCTGCCTAAAGGAAAATTGATATTGACCACCTTAAACGGCTTGTTTCCTCTGTTTCATTCCGTCAAAGATTTCTTTGATTCAAAAACAAAAGAAGGGAATGCCAAGTGCGATGTTCTTTCATTTGATCTAATGACTTTCCGAGAACATAACACTGTATATATTGAAGATGATCTTGGGAATAAAAAAGAGCTGCAATGCAACGAAAGGTATTATGTGCCATCCGAAATAACTTGGCTGTTAAAGACTATGAATTTTAAAACCATCGATATTTATGGAGCGAAGCTTGGCGCTTTCAGTCGAAACGATAAATTATCAA
>CAZKOQ010000146.1:0-7825 GCA_964554425.1 uncultured Pirellulales bacterium
CGGCTTTCTTAAGGCATTTTTCTTGACAATAAGCCCTCTTTTGTGGTAACCTGAAAAAATAAAGGCGTTTATTATCTAAAAAGCTGTCCAATCAAAAGTGTAGTTTTTTTGAGGAAAGAAATAGAATGAATCGCTGACGGCTTGTGACTGTGAGAATGGATATTCATCTCCACCAAAGCAATTCTGTCGATAAATCGACATCATTCATCTCTTATATCTCTTTTTTTGAAAGGACCTAAAAATGGAAAGAAAAGGAGGACTGTTGTTAGTTTTCGTCGTTCTGGCCTTATCCGCCGTAACCACAAATGCCACAATCGTAACAATCGGAATAACAGGAGAAATAACAGACATATACGGTTATGATAAAATATTAAGCAATGTGCTCAAGGTTGGGGATACAGTAACAGGCTACTACATTTATGACTCATCCACCCCTGATAGCAATCCATCAGATATCCTCGGCCTGTACAAATACACGAATCTTCCATACGGCATTAGCCTGTATACAAATGGGCTTGTTTTCAAAACAAATCCTGAGAATATTGATTTTTTCCTTTCAATCGGGAATAATTACAATGGTTTTGATTTCTACCTACTGCGTAGTGATAACAATATATTGGTTCCAACTGCAGACGTCTGCATTGGCCATATCACTTGGCAGCTCCAGGATGATTCCGGTATAGCGTTTTCCACTGATACTATACCAACGAAGCCACCGCAACTGGAAAATTGGCCTGGAGATTGGGGCCTAAGGATATACTTTGGTGATAGATTAGCAGGTTCCATCCTAACCAAGGTCACTTCTGTGCAAATTATGCCGGTACCGGAGCCCACCACAGTCTTATTCCTATATGTGGGTGTCGTCTCTTGGCTTATAAAACGTAGATGATAACACCAATCCCAAATCTTCTTTGTGTTCTATGCGAGTTTCACAAGAAGACAAACGTGTATTGAGATTAGATGCGTGAGCAGCTATTATCCACACAATGAGATTTGCTTCACTTCTTCTGTATCGTTGTCTGTGGAGTGGAATCCTTTTCAGTAGGAATGCATGCTATGGTACTGTCATATGCTAGGCATACCACTGGTTACCCACTCCTTCACCTAATCCGAGTTCGCTATATTCGTTACGTCCCCACACCCAGATATTTCCATCTTTGTCTATAGCTAAAGAACGTTCAAAACCTGCATCTATGTAGATGATATCGGTCAAATCTACAGCCGCACCATCGACCCATTTTTGCACTTTTACCGGCGTCGTTTCTTTCTCCCAAGCACCTAGTCCCCCATTACCTAATTGACCGAACTCGTTCGCACCCCAGGCCAAACATTGCGATTTGAGTCCAAGGCCAGGACATGATTATTTCCCGCAGATATGGCCACAATATTCTCCAAGGCCCCCGCACCATTCTCGCCCTTGACCTTTACCGGTGTGTAATGGGGATTCAAATCCGCTTGTATTGGTTTGCATTCTTGCAGATATTTTCAAGGGCTGTATCTGCTCGCCACTAAATCACGACATTTTCTATCTTTTATTCTCTCTATCTTCTCTTTGTCCAGATAAAAACAGTGTAAATCCGCCAAAAGCAGGGGCATTTCGATTTATTATTTACTATTGATTGAGATTGCCGCGCCCCCGCTGCTTCGCTTTTGCGAAGCAAAACGGCGGGGGGCTCGCAATGACAAGGATTCGGCGAGGTTCTTTATTGGAGGAATCTCTGGCAGAGGTCGCCGAGGTAGTGGGTTATAGCAATGACGGCGAGGGCAATGAGGAGGTGTTCGGCAACGACAGGAAAGGGTTTAGTCTTTTGTGATTTTGCGAGATAGAAGCTAAAGATGCCGAGCAGTGAAAAACCCCATATTAAGCAGACTATGACGGCGGTAGAGAGATTAAAAAGAAGAAGCGGGACTATAAAGGTAGATGCGAAGACAAACTTGGATAGAAAGGTAAAGATTGTGGATTCCCATATTTCTTTTGCATTGTGCTTATTTTCCGATTCCTCGGAGATGTGGATGCCGAGAGCGTCAGAGAAGGCATCCGCTATGGCGATTGTCAATATGCCGCTGAGGACGGCGATTCTGGAATGGGTGCCTGAGTGCAGCCCGACCATAAGCCCCAAGGTCGTGATTATACCGGAGGTTGAGCCGAAACTGAAGCCAACTTTAAGTGAGTGTCTCATGGCGCTATCCTGAATGCAGTTTATTTTTGTTTTGGTTCGGTATCGCTTTGTAAGGGTTTTGCAGTGCTTAAGACATCGGGGGAGACTATGCCTCCTGATATAATCATCTTGAAGGCCTCTTCGATTGTATATGAGGTTTCTATCACTTCTTCAACAGGGATAATCTCAAAAAATCCGGTGGTTGGATTCGGGGTGGTAGGCAGCATTACCTTGCAGAATTTTCTCCCTGAGGAATCCTCGATGTAGCCGGTCATGAAACCTACCGCCCAAAACCCGGGTCTGGGAAACTCCGCCAGAACGACCGATTTAAGTGCCGAGCGGTCCGGCAGCGATAACGCCTGGGCAACCTGTTTTGTGGCCGTATAGACTGTTCGAGCCAGCGGGATTTTCATCAGTAGTGTTTCACCGGCCTTTATTAAGCGCTTACCGACGACAAACTGACCGATTGCGCCGACAAGATACAGTAGAAAAAAAAGAATCACAATTGAACATACCGACACGAAAATAGAGATATAAATGTCCGGGATGTGCTCGATAGGAGGAAGGTTTGACAGCTTAGAGGCAATGTAAGTTACTATAGGCCGCAAAAATCCAGCCAGCCACTGAAATAGCCATCGCATCAAAAGCAGCGTTACACCAAAAGGCATAAGCAAAAGTATTCCCGATAGTAAGCGGCTGCGGGCATTGGCCTTCAATTTTGTCCATACCGAACTTTTGTGAGAGGTCATAGTCGTATTCTCCGTTCACCCCGTTAGAAAAAAACCACCTTTCTAACGGGGTTCATTTTTCAGCCGGGTATCCCCTGCTATTGACGATTTTTAATTGCCTAACGCCAATTGTAAATCTAAAATCGAAAATCGCAAATCGAAAATTCACCTTTTATAGGTCGATATTGTAGTGCAAGAACAGTCTGGTTTCTTTTAGTTAATCGACTCCTAACTTGTGCCGATACACACATCGAAAGGTTTATAAGGGTTTTTACTTGAAGTAGGGGGAATAAAAATGGGAATTCAGAATTGGTCTGAAGACGTCATCTTGGTGGATTTGCCGCAGGAGCCGGAAATGGGTGATGAGCTGGCAACCGCCACGGAAATGGTGCGTGACAGGGGCAATTGCGATGTCGTGATTGATTTTTCGAATGTGGATATCGTCACCTCATCGAGCTTGTCGAAATTGCTTAAGCTGCGAAAGCTATTGGCGGATTGCGGGCATCGGCTGGTCCTGTGCAGCGTTGCTCCTGCAACCAGGGGCATCTTCACAGTAACGGGGCTTGACGGGATTTTCGAGCTTGTTGACGATAAGTTTGTTGCGCTGGCAAGTCTGCAGGTTGTTGCGTAGTCGATGCGCCTAAAAACAGGGCTTTACAGCCGGCTTGCTTCCCCGTATAATTATTTCTGTATTATTTCTGTCGAGCAGGTTACGAACATCGCCGGAGCATAGCGGCGTTCGTAATCTGCTCGCTGCTGTTTCTGTAAGAAAGCGATTATTTGAATGGACAAAGAAACTCTGCGGCAGCTCGAGCAGATTATAGATTACAAGTTTTCAGACACGCGTCTTCTTGTTGAGGCGTTGACTCATTCCTCTGCGGCCACCGACCGTCTTTCCAGCAACGAGCGTCTTGAGTTTCTTGGAGATGCTATCTTGTCGCTTGTCGTTTGCCAGCGGCTCTTCGAGCAATTTAAGGACTATCTGGAAGGGGATTTGACGAGGATAAAGAGCATGCTTGTCTCTCGCGGCACCTGTGCACAACTCTCGCGCCAGATGAGTCTGCAAAAATTTTTGACTGTCGGCAAAAGTATGATAACTAACCGGGCTTTGTCGGGCTCGCTTGCTGCGGGGGCTCTGGAGGCCGTTATTGCTGCGATTTGCCTCGATGGGGGATTTGAGGCAGCCCGAAGTTTTATTTTGAAGATATTTGACCCTTTAATTGAGCGAGCCGACAAAGAGCAGGTTCACGGTAATTTTAAGTCTCTGTTACAGCAATACGTTCAGGACCGGCTAAACGCCACACTGGTTTATATGCTGGTTGACGAGAAGGGGCCTGACCACAATAAATGTTTTGAGCTGGAAGTGGTAATTGGCGACAGGCGATTTCCAAGCGCGTGGGGGACAAATAAAAAGGAGGCGGAGCAAAAAGCTGCCCTCAATGCTCTTGTGGAGTTAGGCGTGCTTGAGGAAGGTGCTCTGGAGGAGAATAATGCCGACACATAAGACGTCGTTAGTATTGCGTATATGGTCTTTGCTGCTAAACCGTAAACTTTCCTATCATCCAACCTTTCGGCCCTGACTTATAATTCGAGCATCGGGTATCGAGTATTGAGGTCTTTCGAATCACTCGGTAATCAGCCGGGCAAGGGCGTATAGAACCAAGGCGGTTACAAGCATAAAGACGATAATTGAGCCGAATAGTAATACCGACTCTTTTATAAAAGGGCTGGCTTTGATTGTCGATAGTTTTGTTGCCTTATAGACAACGGCTATCGATAACACCAGTGGAAGCAGCCAGAGCATAGACTGGGGATTTGTTCCGATTCTTTCCGGCGATAGGAAGTTTGCCAATATGGAGATGAACAGTAGCGGCATCTTTACTCTCCAGCTTGCCCGCCAGAAGTCCGTCGGGCTGGTTCAGTTCCGCACAAATGAGCCATATAGACGGCGTTGACGATACACAGCAGGTTGAGCAGACCTGCGATGCTTGTATATATCTGTCCGATTTCGTTTGGTCTGCCATATACAACATAGTGTCTGGTTTTGGTCAGGTAACCGAGAACAGCAACTGCCGGCGAGTTCAGAATTTGTGCAACGTACCAGGGTTTGGCGCCGATTGGGTCAATTACGCCGATTGAGCCGATGTATAGACCTGCGCAGAAGGTCAGCACTATAGCTATGAATATTATCGCCGCGCGTTTTTTTTCGTTAAGCACCAGATGTCCTCCGCCCGGCACTAACCAGGCAAGCAATCCCGCAGTCAGCATCAAAAACACGTGGTTTGGTTTGGATAAGGACATATACTATTGATTATTCATAATCGGTTGCTCTAATTATTTCAAAGACTTAACTGTCCGCTGGAGATGTAGATTTTGCCGGTTCGTTGGCCTCTGTCTGGTCTTTCTCTTCCTCGTCCTCGCGGGCAGGTCTAAAGTTCATACGCTTTAATATGTTTTCGGGATTAAAATGAACCGCTGTCAGTGACTGTGCCTGGATATGGTCTTCTCTGAACAGGCGCCTTGCCTTCAGTCTATCGAAATCTTCCTGGTAAAGCCGGTTGACTAAGACCGTCTTCAAGCAATAAAAGCTGGTCTCCGGCTTGAACTCCATAATAACAGGCAGCTTGGAAGGGGTATTGCTATCCGGAGGAACGAGCGAGTAAAGCTCAGAAGCGCGCTGTGCCTGTTTTTTGTTATCGTTTATCAATATGCGCACAGCAGGATTACCAGAGTTTTGCACGGCCAATGTCTGTAGCGCCTCACCCGATAATCTTCGCAAGTTCACAATGTTTTCTTTACGGAATGCGTTCGGCTCGGATTCGCCTTGTTTGGTTTGCTGGCGGTAAAGCTCGTTGAATTTATTAAGGGCGCTATCCCAGCCATCCTTCGAGACTAAGCCCAGGAACTCTTCGGCTTTGCTCTTTGCAATATCCATTGCCGCAAGGTTCTTGAGGTCTTCGGTAACCTCTTCCCTTACGCAATATGTGTCTTTGGTTTTTGGTCTGGCGGCATTTGGGTCAGATTTGTTTGGCTCGTTGTCCAGCTCGAGCGGTTTTGTGCTGAAGGTTTCGTCGATATTTTCCGGTTCGCAAGCCCTTACAACTTTGGTTACACGCACAAGAGCCGTTATTCTTCCAGAGAACTCCCGAAGCATCAGTCCATATATGTCTGTGACCGGACCTATGTTTTCATACAACTTCGGTCTCGGCACATCAAACAACGGTTGTGACCCGCCTTCCGTCTGGCGGGCCGCACGTGCGGTGGATTCATCGACACTAAATACAATTTGAGTCAATCTTACCGGGTTATAACCAGCACCGGGTTGCAGGCACAGGGTTACAAGATACTTATCGGTTTGTATGTCGGCGGCACTGAGCAGGCCTGTCTGCCCTGTATATACCTTGATTTTGTATTTTTCCGCGAGCTGGTTTGCAGCTGGCTGGTAGTCGCCGGCCGCCTGCCTGAGCTGTTCGGTTGTGAAAGTTGTCTTCTGTGAATCCGTATCTTTCCAGTTGACCTCGGTGATTGTCCGTGCCTCGCCAAGAATCCTCTCCGCTTTGGAATTAACCTTATCCTGCAGAAGTTGTTTTGAAATGATATTCATAACCTCGGAGTAACTTTTAGTTTGCTTGACGACCGGAGAGTTGGGGTCGTTGGGGTCCGTAGGGACTTCTTCAGTGAATAGCTGTTCTCTATTTTTAAGGTAGAATTCTTCTGTTTCTTCCTGGGTGGGCGCCGTTACGGTTGATGCAACATCATCGAGCTTGAGGACCATGTATTCGAGCTGGACTCTATCGGGCAGCTTGTATCCGAAGCCGTAAGCGTTGTCCTCGGCTATGTCTCCGCGAAAGAATTTCTTGTACCTATTAAAATGCTGGAGCATTTTTTCTTCGCTTGGCTGGTTCTGGTCTTTGCTGAATAGCCGAGCGTCGAATTTCACGAATTCGGCGTCGATTGCTTCGTTTTCCCAGCGGGCTTGGTGCATTATCTGAGAGGTGGTAACAATTTCACCCGAGCAGATATTCTGGGCGTACTGCAATATCGCCAGCAGCTTGCCGAAGGTATCAAGTATTTGTTCTTCGGCGATTCCCTGTCGCTGCACCAGTAAGCCGATAAATTGTGAGTATGACTGACCGTTAAATAGCTGCGGTATTTTCTCACCGAGGAACTCTCCAACATCCTCCTTTGGTATTTTGACGCCTGCCTGCCTTGCTTCATATTCCAGTAGCACCCAGTACAAATCGCTTGTCACCGAGCGGGAGTAGATGTCGTTAATTTGTTTGTCGCTGACCCGATAATCGCCGGTGCGGATTACCTGTCTTATTTGGTTGGTAAATAGTGGCGAGGTTCTGCGCTCGGAAAATAATAGTTCGCCCAGAAAAATCGCCCCTAAATCGTAGGACCGCAGTAAATCGTCTGCACGCAACATTCTGAGAATATCCAGCTCTCGTTGGGCCGCAGCTCTGTCGTAGGTTGTTATCTTTTTGTTATCGAGGAAGGAGGCGACGGTCTGGCCGTGCAATCTTCGCCTGCCGAGCTGTTGAATATATTCGCCGCCAATGAACATAAACATCAGGGCTACGACCACAATGGCCATAATCTTCGTGTTGTTTTTTCGCAACCATTTGACAAAATTCATATCCGGACTCCAAAGCTGACCCCGACATAAACATTCGGGGGTCGAATTTGAATGGCTAAAATATAAGCGCACGCGGCGAGATTGCAAGAAAAATAGTTGCCGGACACAAGAATTAAGATTGCAGCCCGCCGGACGAGAGGCGGGTCGAGCTTGTTGGTGAATCCGCTTTTTTCTTGCCACGAAGGCACTAAGACACTAAAATTACACAACGAAATTGTTTTCCAAATTTTATCTGCAATTCCTTCGTGCCTTGGTGCCTTAGTGGCGAAGATTAGTAAAAGTCCGGGCTTTGGTAAATA
>CAZKOQ010000147.1:0-7799 GCA_964554425.1 uncultured Pirellulales bacterium
CGTTCCTGAGAATAACCGGCTCATTAAGTGAGTTGGTGATAGTCAGGTCAAGAATATCTCTAAGGTCCATTTTCTCGGCGTCCCTGAGCTTAACAAGAATCGCATATTCATCGCCGCCCTGACGATAATAGCCGGCCTCTGTCCCTGAAAGAATCGTCTGAAGAGCGTATGCTATTTTCGAAACGGTCAGATTCATATCAGCGGCCTTCTGGCGGTCTATGAGAACAAGCTCTTCCGGGCTGCCTGCTTCGCGGCTGATTCGGGCATCTGTGATACCTTCCACCGATTCGACGATTCCTTTGACCTGTCTGGCCAGAGCATCGGCTGTCTGAAGGTCGTGGCCGCGGACTTCAACCTGTATCTTATCGCCAGACGAAGTGCCCAGTCGTAGTATGGTCAGCCCCTCCCCGGCGCGAGTTCGGGCAATCACTCCAGGTATATTACCGAGCTTGGTGCGCAGGTCGTCGGCTATCTGCTGGCTCGACCTTTCCCGCTGTGACTGTGGCTTTAGAGCAATCCTAATATCGCCCGTATGGCCACCCTGACCGTGCCATCTCGCTCCCCCTACGTTCGTTACCATACTCTTGATTTCAGGCACGGATGCTTTGACTATCTGCTCGATAACCTTGAATTTCTCATCCAGCAGGTTCAGACGAGTGCCGACCTCCATCTCGGCGTCAATCCTGACCTCGCTCTCATCCGTGGTGGGCATCAGCTCAACGCCGATGAAAGGCGTCAACATCAGGCATCCGGCCAGGAGCAGAGCCGCTGTGATGACGACGAAGGCACGGTTTTCCAGAGCTAAGTGCAGCAGTCTTTTGTAGCCGTTCTCTATGGCTTTCAGGAATCGCCCCGTGATTTCAAAGACCCTGCTCCGAAAAGCCCCCTTGAGCTTGTCGCCTCCCAGTTCCGAAGGAAGGATACGCGCAGAGAGCATAGGAACCAGCGTAAGGGCCACTGCAAGGGAGCACAAAAGCGAGAAACCGACCACGATTGAGAGCTGCTTAAACATCACACCAGACATCCCTCTGACAAAAATCAGAGGCAGAAAAACCACCACCGTCGTAAGGGTGCTTGCAACGATTGCCGGGGTAACCTCTTCTGTGCCGCTGACGGAGGCGCTTCCCAGCGAATCTCCTGATTCCCGGATGCGAAAGATGTTTTCGAGCACGACGATTGCATTATCAACAAGCATACCTACTCCAAGTGCAAGGCCGCCCAGTGTCATAATGTTGAGCGTGAAATGGCCGAAATACAGCAGGGCAAAGGTCGCAATTATCGAAACAGGGATGGAAGTGGCGATAACCACCGTGCTGCGCACGTTCCGCAAAAATAAAAGCAGCACGAGGATGGCAAGCACTCCCCCGTAAATCGCAGAAGAGCCGACATTGGTGATGGAACGCTGGATGTAATCGGACGTGTCGATAATCGGCACTATCTTGATTTGTGGTATATCGCGGTTGATGCGTTCCAGCTCTGCAAGTGCGCCGCGCGCAACCTCAACCGTGTTTTTGCCCGACTGCTTATTGACCGACAGCCGCATTCCAGGCACGCGGTTAACTCGCACAATCCGTGTGACCTTCTGCCAGGAATCTTCAACGATGGCGATTTCCCTCAATTGAATCGGCACACCCTGTCGGATGGCTATCACGGTATCCTGAAGCTGCTTAAGGTCGGTGTATTCGCCCGGTGTTCTGACGGTAATCTCAAAATTCCCCTTCTCGATGTTACCGGCAGGGATGTTCACATTCCCCTCGCGGATTCGAGAAATAATAGCGTCAAGCGGGATGGCCAGTGCGTTTATCTTGGCTGGGTCGAGTTTAACGTGAATCTCACGCTCAAGGCCTCCCCAGATGTCAACGGCAGCCACACCGGGGACACGCTCAAGACGATATTTTACCTGGTCTTCTATAATCTGTCGCGCCTGGACAGGGTCGAGATTGCTGTATGCGCCAAGAATCAGTATCGGAAAGCTTGCGAGGTCAAATTTTCGGAGCATCGGCCTGTCTGCATCCTCGGGAAGACGCAGCATAACGCGGTCCATACGGTCGCGTATGTCGTTAGCGGCGGCGTCCAGGTCTGTGCCCCAGGCAAACTCCACCCGAACGGTGCCTTGACCCTCCGTGGAAACCGACGTCACTTCCTCAACTCCCGGCACGGCGCTGATGGCTTCCTCTATCGGCCGCGTTATCATCTCCTCGATTTCCTCCGGGCCGGCGTTTTCATAGATACACGAAATGCTGATAGTCGGGTATGAAATGTCCGGCATTAAGTCAATGGGAAGACGAAGCAGAGAAATAGCGCCAAGCAGTATTACTATTAACACCACCATTATCGTAAATATGGGGCGATGAATGGCTAAGCGTGAGATTCTCATCGGGAATTCCCTGCATCCGTTTTGACATTGCCTGTCCTGAGCGAAGTCGAAGGGGCCGCATTCGGTTCAATGTCTCCCCCCAAAGGGGACTTCGTCGCCGTCTCATCCTTGAGCATCGTAATATCGGAGCCATCTTCAAGAAGATGATTACCCATTGTTATCACTATCCCGGAAATCTCCGCACTTGTTATTTCGGCCAGCTCGCCGTTTATTATGCCCGTCGTCACCGGAACAAAACGTGCCTTGAGATTTGCCGTATCAGCGATAAAAACACCCTCTTTACCATTTCTTCTGACCAGAGCGGCAAGCGGAGCAAGCGTGGCATTTTTCTGCGTTGCGAACTCAACGCGGGTCCTGACAAACATTCCCGGTTTAAGCAGATGTTCGGGATTTGGCACTTCAAATTCCACTCTTGCCTGTCGGCTGCTTTCCTTCAGCAGTGGCGCTATGCGGACGATGGTGCCGGTAAAAGTTCTGTCGGGATAGGCATCAGTGGTAACGACGGCTTCCTGGCCCGTCTTCACTTTCGGGTAATCCCTTTCAATCACATAGACCACGGCCGTTTGAGGGTCGTTTTCCAGAATCGAAACTATCGGCTGATTCACCTGCAGCAATGACCCTTCGTCCACAAATCTTTCGCCGACGACTCGCTTCTGTTCGCCGTTTTCCCAGAAGGCATGAACTTTTGTATAGGAAAGTCGCAAATCAGCAGCTTTTAGGGCCGCATCCTTTTGAGCTACCTGAGCAAGTGAGACCTTGAGCTTTGCCTGAGAGGCGTTAAATGCGCCCTCTGATACATCGAGCTCTGAAGCCGAAGCAATTTGCTTTTCGCGAAGCGCCTTTGACCTCTCGTATTCGCGTTTGGCCATATCGAGGTCGCTGGTGCAGTTTTCAGAGTTTGCCTGCGCAACCTTTAATTCAGCCCTCGCCTGTTCGACCTGCTGGGCGAATTCCTCGTCATCGAGGATTGCAATTACCTGGTTTTGATAAACTATATCGCCGACATTGACTAAAAGCTTTTTGAGCCAGCCGGCCACCTTTGGTGCAATGACGAACCGCGACTTCGCCTCCAGAGAGCCGGTAAAAACACCGACATCACAGATGGTTCCCTTTTGGATCGGTTTGGTCTCAACGGGCACTTTGACGGCTGGACGACTCGGTTTTTTCTGGGCGGCGGAGTCGAACACTCGCGTGTATAGCTGCCAGCCCGCTGTTGAGACGATTGCTAAGACAAGCACCAATAATAAGAGCTTTTTCATTTTTTTTCCGAATAAATTGGCACTAATATTCTGTCACAGTTTATTTGGGGAATTGTCATGCTGAACGAAGTGAAGCATCTGGCCATCGCATGGGAGATTCTTCGCGGAGTTTATCCTCGAGCGAAGCGAAGGGCTCAGAATGACATTGTTCATCATTTAACCTGTGACAAAGCACTAATATAAACTTAAATTTCAGCCGGACATTATACCAGAACGCCCCATGCAGTCAAATCCTTTCTCGTATTTTGACCCGCAATGGGCGTGCTTCGATTTTGTATGTAACTGGGGCGGGTTGCGTTGGCCGGTTGCGGTTGCGCAGCTCGTATCGGTTGCGTCAAACGTCCATCGTCGTTTCAGACGCAACCGTGGGCCGATTGACGAGACGAGCAGCGCAACCGATTTACGATATACTCAACCACCAACTCCTGTGGAGTCCTGACGGTCAAAGATGAATCGCACCTGCCCAAAACTTGTCAGCCGCTGGGGTTTTTTGTCTATCCGTTGCCGGAATGGAGACAAAATACGCCTGCAAAAAAGACGAGGTTCCGATTGTCGCAATTCAAGAAAGATATTGATATGATAATCGAATCGGAATATTTGGTTGTGTATCCGGGCGTATAAAATGCAAATATCGGTTGATTGGAGAAGCAAAAAATTAATGGTGAGATTTTCGATTAAACACCACGTAAAACAAGGGGGCTGAATATTGGGTTCAGGCCCAAAAACAGAAAGGTAATGTGTAATGAAGAACATAGTTTTGCTGCCTTGTTTTTTTATGTGCATGGCTTTGGCAATTGTTGCCGGCTGCAAGAAGGAAAAAGATGAGCCGGAAATAGTATTGAAATTAGGTCACGGTCTTGACATAACCCATCCGGTGCACAAGGCGATGGTTTATATGGCCAAGAGAGTGAGGGAAAAGTCATCCGGCCGTATGAAGGTTGATATCTTTCCGAACGAACAGTTGGGTAATGAAAAGGAATGTATCGAGGCACTCCAATTGGGCTACTTAGCGATGACGAAGACCTCCACAGCGCCTATGGAAGGATTTGTGCCGCGAATGATGATATTCGGCATACCATATCTGTTCAGAGATTCCGAACATTACTGGAAAGCGATGAAAGGACCTTTAGGCAGGGAGCTCCTCCTATCCGGCGAGTCCAAGGGACTGCACGGCTTATGTTACTACGATGCCGGGGCAAGAAGTTTTTATGCCAAGAAGGAAATTCATTCTCCTGCTGACCTCAAAGGGATGAAGATACGGGTGCAAAACAGCATTATGTCAATGAAAATGGTCGAAGCTATGGGCGGCTCTCCAACGCCGATTCCGTGGGGCGAGCTTTATACCGCACTCGAGCAGGGCGTTGTGGATGCAGCGGAAAACAATCCGCCGTCATTTCGCACCTCAAGGCATTATGAGGTATGCAAGTATTACATTCTGGACGAGCACACGAGATTGCCCGATATGTTGGTAATCAGCACCAGCGTTTGGAATAATCTTTCACGCCAGTTTCAGCAGATATTACAGGAGGCAGTGGATGAGTCGGTTGAATACCAGCGCAAAATCTGGGCTGAGGCCGAAGAAGAAGATATGAAAACGGTGCAGGACGCAGGAGTGAAAATTATACGTCCGGACAAGGGGCTTTTCCGAGCATCGGTTGCGGGCCTATGGGATGAGTTTGCGGACACCGACATTGGCGAACTAATTAAACGGATACAGGAGGTGAAGTAATAATGTTCAGGTCAATAAAAAAGGCATTAGACCATTCGCTTGAAGTATTGGTTATGGTGGTTGTGGCTGTGCTGGTGTTGGACGTCCTATGGCAGGTCTTCACGCGGTTCATCCTGAAAAATCCCAGCACCTGGACGGAGGAGCTGGCGGTATTTATGCTTATATGGGTTTCACTTCTTGGGGCGGCGGTTGCGCTAAACCGCGGCGCGCATCTGGGCATTGACTATTTTGTGGGCAAGCTGTCCACAAGGAAAAGACTTTATACGGAGGCATTCGTCTTCCTATGTATATCGAGCTTTTCATTATGCGTAATGTTCCTCGGCGGAATTGACCTTGTTGCCAGCACCTTGAAGTTGGGACAGGAATCGCCTGCACTGCAGGTTAAGGTCGGATATGTGTATCTTGCGATACCGATTAGCGGCTTTTTCCTCGTGCTTTATTCTGTCATCGGGCTGGTTGAAAGGTCGGCAGAATTGCTCAAGGGTAGAACCACTTCGGAGCGGCGTATTACACAGGCGGATGAGCAGTTTGAAAGGACATTATAGTGGATATGCCCATATTAGTTCTGGTTGTGAGTTTTGTTGTTTTGGTTTTATTAAATGTGCCGGTGGCATTTTGTATGGGTATATCCGCGGTTCTCGCATTTTTGGTTATGGGAGACCTGCCGGCATTCGTGGCTGTTGCGCACAAAATTGCTACCGGCATCGACAGTTTCGCTTTGTTGGCGATACCGTTTTTTATTTTGTCCGGTCAGTTAATGGGACAGGGGGGGATTGCTCACCGCCTCATTGATTTTGCCAACGTGCTGGTGGGCCGATTTCGCGGCGGGCTGGCCTTCGTAAATGTTCTTACCTGTATGCTCTTTGGCGCCATATCGGGTTCGGCAACGGCGGCGGTATCCGCCATCGGCGGCTTTATGATTCCGCTTATGAACAAAATGGGATACCACAGGGATTTCAACGCCTCGGTAACTATTACCGCAGCAACAACGGGTCTGCTGATTCCGCCAAGCAACGTTATGATTGTCTATTCGCTGGCCACGGGCGGTGCCGTTTCTATCGCCGCTCTTTTTATGGCAGGATACCTCCCAGGTATTCTGGTAGGGCTGGGTCTTATTATTGTCAGCGGAGTTATGTCTGTTATGCGAAACTACGGCAAAGGCGAAACCTTCGCTTTCAAAGAGGGGCTTATACGTTTCTTTCGCGCAATACCGCCCTTATTGCTCGTAATTATCGTTATTGGCGGCATACTTATGGGATGGTTCACTCCAACAGAGGCCTCAGCAGTTGCCGTTCTATACTCATTATTCTTGGCTGTTATTGTGTATCGAGAAGTTAAGATTAGAGACCTGCCGAAAATTCTCCTTCAGTGCGGTGTTACCACATCGGTTGTCTTTTTGCTCATAGGAACAAGTATGGCAATGTCCTGGGTCCTGGCAGCAGAAAATGTCCCTCAGGATATCACTGCGAGCTTGATGAGAGCCACGAATAACAAAGTTCTCATTCTACTTCTGATTAACGCCATTCTGCTGGTGGTCGGATGTTTTATGGATATGACACCCGCCATTTTGATATTCACTCCGATTTTTTTACCTGTCGTTGAGAAGCTCGGCCTGCACCCATTACATTTCGGCATCATTATTATTATGAATTTATGTATAGGCCTGTGCACTCCGCCGGTAGGAACCGCCCTTTTTCTCGGCTGCGGCATAGCCGAAACCACGGTAACCAAAGTGATGCGTCACATTATGCCCTTTTTTGTCTCTATGGTAATTACGCTCTTGATATGCACCTTCGTGCCTGAAATATCTATGTGGATTCCGCAGAAGCTCGGATTGGTTAAGTAGCACATAAATTATAGAGGCCGACCATTATTTATCTTTTATACTCGGTTAGTTTCTGCAACAAAAGATAACACGCATATTTCACGCGTTTTGCAAAAATGCAACTTTACCCCGTTAGAAATCGCCTTTCCCATAGGATTTTACCCCGCAATACGATATATGAAGACTGGAGACGAAGGGAATCGGACCCTCATTTCCGCGATGCGACCGCGGCGTGCTCCCGTTACACCACGTCCCCGAAAATTAGCACATTCGTTATCTTAACAAATCGGTCATTAGATTCCCAATGTTTTTAAACTCAAGTTGACTCAAAAAGTTAAAACTGCCACTGCTCGTAACAGACTATTCTCTCCATCGGCTCGCGCTTCGGCTCTTTTTGCTTGTCGGCTGGATAACCCAGCGCCATAAGCTCGATAACCGCAACATCCTGCGGAATCCCAGCTATCGGCCGCACCTTATCCGGATAGAACGACCCAATCCAGCACGTCGCCAGTCCTAACTGTGCTGCCTGCAAACAGATATGTTCAAGTGCAATCGCCACATCAATCGACCCTATCGCCTGCCCGCATCGCATTACCTCATTGCTTACGC
>CAZKOQ010000148.1:0-7779 GCA_964554425.1 uncultured Pirellulales bacterium
CCCTCTGTGTTTTTTGTGACCCCAAAATCCGACAAACAAAACCAAAAACTTCTGCTATTTTAACCTATCCCGCTAAAAGTCCGGCGGAATCGGATTTTTTGTGCATTTCTATTTGGCATTTGGGTTTTTTTATACTAAGTATTTATTAGAGGCCCGCCGGACAAAGGCGGGTAAGGCCGATGCTGCTCTGCGAAGTATCGCTACGCCGCACGAGATAGAGGGCCGGCCAATAAAAATGAATCCTCTTAGGTCGGGAGAAGTAATCAGATGTCCTGGAGAGTCAAATTCATATTCTTGCTGATAGTCTATTTTGCCGGCTTCGCAACCGCAATATATACCTTGGCGCCTGCGCCCGAAAACCAGAACTATCAGAGCTCCGAAAAAACCTTTGCCTTCTCATCCATTAAATCAGATGAATTTACCAAATCCTTTAACGCCGGTATGCACAAGTGCGTTGATTTCGGCAAAGACGCCGCCTGGCGCGTGGCTAAATATCTAAAGCAAAAAATGGAGGAAAAACAGCTCCCAAAAGATAGTTAAAATATCCAGAACAATCTGAAGCTGCAATCTTAATTGCTAACATTACGTTACCTATAGTTTAAGGGGGGTGCGTATGTAGCAGTGGCTGGCCGTGGGATGCCGGGGACCCACGGCCATGTCCTTTTATAAAGGGAAAATTTTCTTTTTTTGAGGTTTTTGGCAGTTTGTTCTTTTTATGTAATATGTCATCTCTATTGAATTTCCCTTGTCCACTCTACAAGCAATAACGTCTCTCCATCCAAAATAAGGTCAAATATGCGGTTCGGTCCTTGCGGCTCCGGACCGTGGGGCATCAGCCCTCCAACCGGCGGACGCGGTGACATCGGCTCTTCAATTGGTCGTATCTGTTCTCTGAGGCCAATCGGCATAGCAGCTCTTGTCAACCTTGAAGCCGGAAGCTCAATTTTTTCAATTGTTGTTAAGTTATCCTCTACTGGAAACTCTTGCTTAAAATTCTTGACCTGCTCCTCATTGGCAATCCAAAATACTTTCCGATTATTTCCAGCCCATTGCCATACATCCTGTGAAAAGGCATCGAATAGCTCTTTATCTTCAAGCCCGCTATACTTGGTGCGTGCCTCGTTGTTTCTGGGCAGCCTGCGTGGGCGAATGTTACGGTTGATAGCAAGTGGGCCAGGTGGTAGTGGCTCTGGAAGATTCAAAATGGTACCATCAGCCAGATACCATCGGCCAATAAAGTCGAGGTGCTGATTTATGGCTTCGTTGGCTATCAGGATGCTGCCGGGTTCGACGTTTCTTTCTACTGCACTTGTAATTTTTGCAATAACCGCACTCTGGTCGCGCAGGCGTTCCATACTCATCAGAGATGGCTGAAGTCCCCAGAGGATAGTAATTATAAGAAGGACAATCGAAGACGCCCACGCCGAAAGGCGGTTATCGCCGGCAGCGAGTTGCAGCAGCCATACGGTAGCGATTGTGTAAATATAAAAGGTCGGCAGCAGGTATCGCATCGACTGCTGGTCAGGCCGCCAGAAAAATGACATATATAGAAGCGTTATTGGCGCAACAAGCATAGCAAATAACAAGCCCTGTTTCCATCTGTCACGGCGGGTGCACATAATAGCGATGCCGGCGACTCCCAGGCCAAATATCGGGCCGCATCCTTCGCTCATCAGCATCCGCAAAAGAGGCAGGTAATGATTTGCAAAAAAGATCCATCCGAAAGTCGCAGGCGCATTAAACTCATCAAACGCATACTCATATCCTGTCTTCCAGAATGCACCGAAAGCTATCTGGTTGCGAATACACAAAATGCAAACCGGAATTGCAACACCGATTGCGCCGGCTGCGAGTGAACGCAAGAATGCTTTGTCACGCCGGAAATGAAGCAAAACAAAAATTCCAACGGCGAGGCAAAACAATATCTCAACGTATCGAATAGTGGCGATAGTGCCGAGACAAAACCCTGCGGCCAATGCCAACCAAACAGAGCGTGTTTTTGTCCATCGAGCAATAAGAAATAATGCCATTATCAGCAAAAAAACAACCGGCGTATGTGCATCTCCAAAGAGGGCGTGTTCGTTTGCGAATGGGTTAAGCGCCATCAAAGCCGTGGCAAGTAGCGCCCAACCTTGCCCAACCCATATTCTGCATAATAGAAACAGTCCCAGCAAAGATAGAGAAGCCATCGCGGGGTTGACTAATAAGGATGCCTTCGGTCCAAAAATCTTATAGACGACTGCCAGTATTGCAGAAAAGCCGGGCGGATGAACGGCATAGTAACGATTATCTCTGGCTCGGTGCCAATGAAAGCCGATATACTGCACTGTCGATTCTGGTTCAAAGTATGTCCTTGCGTTTCTGGCAATCAGCTTTGCCTGGCCAAAATAGCTGTTCGCATCAGGCGTGGAAATAGCCGGCTCAAAATACAACATTAGAAAAACAAAGTGAGCTGCAGCCAGTAAAAGAGCAAGTAGAGTGAAGACAATTGCCTTCCCCGTTTGAACGCCGCACACTTGCGATTTTTCAGAATCTCGATTATATATATCGGTTGCCATATCGTATTCGCCAAATTATAATCAATTTACAAGCAAAATCCTAATATGGTTTCGGTTGTTGAATAGCTAAAACTGTAAAGTTCCTGGAGGTGTTTATATGGTTACCGCAATGGCGTGCAGATTGCCGCTGTGGCCGCTGGGCCCAATCGTGGGCTGTCACATCCTCGCGGCCCTATTAGCAATCGCAGGCGTGGTTTTCTCTTTGATTATGCTGGTTGACTGCCTCAAACGCCCCTCTTCAAAGTTTTACCGTCCGCTTACAAAAGATGCCCAGTATGACAAACTGATTTGGGCTGGTGCTATTGTGCTGTCGCTGTGGTTTTATTTTCTCGGCGCGATAGTGTATCTTTTTGTCGTTAAAACCGCCGGCCCCGAAGATAAACAATAGCTGCGGAAAACAGCCCTAACCAGCGAACCAGAAGATAACCTTATGTCAACAGAACATCGACCGGCTTTTCCGGCACAGCGGAAGCCGTAATCAATTCTCTACCCAGGCGAAACGCCTCAGATAAAGCCAGAGGGTGCTTTCGGATTTCGCCTGCTTCATTGACCTTGTTGGCAAACAAATTGGCGACATACCGCATCTGAATTGCATCAAAGTAAGACTTCATCGTCAGCCGCACGCTCTCAAACATTTTTACGCCCTTCGACCCGCCCACGGCAATAACCATTGCCCGCCTATCTCTCCTGTCCGGAACAAGTTCTTTTTTGAGCACATACTTGTGCGCCCAGTGACACTGTGCCCGGTCGATAAGCGCCTTCGCCTGCGCACAGACAGTCATAAAAAATATCGATGTCGCAAATATAAGCCGCTCCGCATCAAGCAGCTTCGCAGAAAGTTTTTCGTAATCATCCTTTATCACGCACACCCCGGTAGCATAGCAAGAATTGCACTCACTACACGGCCTGATATCCAAATCCGACAATCGTATATACTCAATCTCCGCCCCGGCGGATTGCGCAGCGGACAGGCCCTGCCGCAAAAGTATGTCGCTGTTACTATCGACCCTCGGACTTGCCGAAATCCCAAGCACTCTTATCGCCATTCTCTATCCCCGTTCACACACGGCAGGTCAAATTTTTACATGAGCTTGTCTAACAGTTTTATGAAATTCCTTTTGACTCTGTATTTGGTCTTCAGTGAAGATACGTAATCGGCAAATTCCTTACCCCTGCCCAGCTTTTCCATAAGCCCCTTAATCCTCTTAATCAGGCGTATTGCTTCACGGTAGGCCTCGTTATTGGTTCGCTGGACAATTGGTTCAACCTGGGGCTGATAAACTCCAATAGCATCCGCAGGATGCTCTCTTTCACGTAGCTGTGCCAGTTGCATCCACAGATAATCGCTGCAACCGCCGATTTTGGCTTCCTGCCAGGCGGCCTCTACATCCTTTTCCCAGATAAATATCTCAACAAGCATTGAGTGGTCTCGGTCATTGGCCCAGGACTGATGGGTTAGGCGACTGACTTTCTTGGCGTCTGCAATAGCGGCCCGAATATGTTCGAGGGCACGCTGTCTCCATTTAGGCCATTCTTTGACGCGTTCTGCGTGCTCTTTAAGTCCTTTGTAATTCTCAAGACCATGCTGTCCGGCGAAATTTAACCAGATAAGTTGCATTGCCTCATCGTAACGCCTGCACCGATGATATTCGTTGGCAAGGAACTCTCTTAAACGGCTGTCAGTATTTTCAGGAAATGCCTTTAATCCTTTTTCAGCCCATTCCAGAGCTTTATCCGGCTTTCCGGCATCTTTGTAAACTTGAGCAATCTCAAGGAAATGATAAGCGATGCTAAGGTCTTTGCTTTTGACGGCTACCAGTGATTCTACATCACCGTCAACACGTGCAAGTGACTCCATAATAGATGTTATCCGAAATCTATCGTGGTCGTAAGAACTTTTCAGTTGCTCGGGTCCAAGCGCTGGGAACTTTACCCATTCGGCCTCAGCCAGCTTTCGGTAAACTGCCAAACCCTTCTTACCCAGAACATCGGCATAAGTTTCGGCCGCCTCGTGAAATGTGTCCCAATCCGTTGTCAGTTCCCATTTGAACAGGCGTTCAGCCAGAGCTTCAGGGTCGGGCCTGGCCTTTACGCAAGCTTTATGATGTATCTCTTGTAATCGCTCAAGGATATCACCCAAATTTCCATCCGAATCATCCACATCACCTAAAGCCCTCTCAACTCGACCGAGAGCATGTTCTGACAGCTCAATAACTTCACGACCAAATCCCTCATCTAAAAGTTCCTCTATGCTGTCAACAACGTTGTCTATTCTCTTCGTAAATTCATAAGCAGAGTGATAATCTACAAAACCGCCTGTATTAGTTGCCTTGTTGATAGCTTGCTTGAAAGCTGCCGAATCCACGCCTTTTTGATTGAATCGGGCGGTTTTGAGCATCAGCCGCCCCTCCAGACTGTCATCCTTCATCACCTGTTGCACTATGATTTCAACTAATTCGTCAGGTTTCTGCGCAGACAAATATCTCCGTATGTCCTCTATTGTAATCGCTGGTTTTAAACTCTTAGTTTTTTTCTCGCCGGAACTCCCACTTGTGGAACCCACCCCGCCTTCAAGATATGTAAGGCCTACTGCAACACAATGTTTGCAAAATTCGCCGGCGTCTCCCATTGGACAATCACATTCACCATCAAGCTCGCCATCTTCCACCCACAACCTTACAAGGTAGTCGCGTGTGCCCCGTACTTTTGCAACAATCGCATTTTTATCTTCGAGCAATGAAACCACGTTTCCTTGCTGGTGGTAATCCACGCCTCGTTGCCACGAACGACTATCGGTTAATCCTTTTAGCTGTGCCTTTGTAATTTTCATTGTGACTCCTAATGAGGCAATTGTGATAATGCGGCTAATTTATAACCGTCTGTCTAACTTTCGATAGCTGATTGCCTCCGCCACATGTTCCGGCGCAATATCCTTATAACCGCTTATGTCTGCTATTGTCCGTGCGACCTTGCAGATTTTATCGTGTGCGCGAGCAGACAGCCCAAACTCGGTCATTGCCTGCTTAAGCAGCATCTCGCCGGCGGAATCAAACCGGCAGAACTTTTCTACCTGCTTGTGGCTCATCCTCGCATTGCTCATCACCGTCCCCTCACCGAACCTCTCCGCCTGAACAGCCCTTGCCTCAACGACATCCCTCATCATTGTATCCGAGCCAAGCTGCCCCGCCCTCGAACGCAGCTTCACAAAGCTTATCGCAGGCACCTCGATATGAATATCAATCCTGTCCACCAGCGGCCCGGATATTCTTGACAGATACCTCTCAATCTGCCTCGGCGTGCACTTGCATCTCCTCGCATCCGTCCCGAAATACCCACAGGGACACGGATTCATAGCCGCCACAAGCATAAACTGGGCCGGATACGTAATCGTCCGTTTTGCACGTGCAACCGTTACCGCCCCATCTTCGAGCGGCTGGCGAATCATCTCCAGAATATGCCTCGGAAATTCCGCAAACTCATCCAGAAACAAAATCCCGTGGTGAGCAAGTGACAATTCTCCCGGCCTGGCATTTGTCCCACCCCCAACAAGCGCAGGTCCGCTGGCCGTGTGATGCGGCATACGCACCGGTCTGGTCGCCAAAAGCGACTTGCCCTTGCCTAACAAACCTACCGATGAATATACTCGGGTCGTCTCAAGCGATTCCTGCAAGCCCAAAGCCGGCAGAACCGTCGCCAATCTTTGCGCAAGCATAGTCTTGCCTGCCCCGGGCGGCCCAATCATCAAGATATTGTGTCCGCCCGCAGCCGCTACCGTCAGCGCCCGCTTGACACTCTCCTGGTTCTTCACGTCCCCAAAATCAACGTCATACTGGCTCTCTGCCTTGAAAATCTCATCAATATCAATCGTCGTTGTCTCGAGCGCCAGCTGCCCTGAGAAAAATCCAACGACCTGCGCCAATGACCCGACTCCATATACCTCAATGTTACTGACAACAGCGGCCTCCTGCGCATTCTCTAAAGGCACAATTATCCCCTTGAATCCGTTCGCCGCCGCCGTCATCGCCATACTCAAAACGCCGTTGACGGGTCTGACCCTCCCATCGAGTGCAAGCTCCCCCAAAATCACGTAATCTTTCACAAACTGACTTGAAAAGGCCCCGCCGCCCAAAAGCATCCCTATCGCGATAGGCAGATCAAACGCCGGGCCTTCCTTCTTTATATCCGCCGGGGCAAGATTTACCAGCGACTGCGTCTTGGGATATTTGTAGCCCGAATTGATGATAGCGCTTTTTACCCGCTCGGTGCTCTCCTTAACTGCCGCATCAGGCAGCCCCACAATGAGAGTCTTCTCGAATCCGCCGCGCGCAACATCCACCTCCACCTCACAGATTACGCCTTCAATCCCTTCAAGGGCAACACTATGCAACCTGGCCAGCATAAGTTGTTTTCCTTATCCTTAGATTTGAAAATTCTTTTAATGCTACTGCGTCCAGCTTCTGCCGCTATCCTCTAAACCTGCGAAACAAACAATTCACTCGCACCGTGAAAACCATCAGAAAACGCATTTCTGTGAAAGAATATCAGATGACGAGTATTAAGTCAAATAGCATAAAGAGCTTACAGCAGACAAAAAAAACAAAAAAATACGTCCTTCTCATCGTATTCTCATTTTTGGTTGGTTAATATAGCGTCCAATAATGGATTAGCAACGTTGCCTGTCACTGTGTTAGGCAGCGAATCTGTGGGACTTTTTGTATAAGGAGACAGAAAATGAAGGTCAGATATTGGAAACTGGTTGCTGTCCTGATGGTTGGGATTTCGGGTTGCGCTGCCATATCAGGACATGGAGCAAAAAAGGAGGCACCCGGCCAGTTGGTGTCGCTGTTAGAGATTCCCTCGCCTGCTCGCACTACTATTGAGAGGTTGACCGCCGGCGGGGAGATCAAGAAGATTGAAAAGGAAGAGGTGGGCGGCAAGGTAATCTACGACGTTGAGGCAAGTGTGCGGGGCAAAGACGTGGAGTATGACGTTGCCAGCGATGGCAACGTGCTCACCAGGCAGGAGAGCATTGCGTATGATTCGCTGCCGGTTGCGGTGAAAACTGCCGTCCAGAAGTATTTCGGTTCTGCCGAAGGATTAAAGGCCTCTATGGAAATCGAGGAAGGCAAAACATTCTATGAGGTAGAAGGCAGCAAAGCCGGAGCTACGATTGCTTTGAAGCTTACAGAGACGGGCAAAATCATCGAAGAAGAAAAATAAC
>CAZKOQ010000149.1:0-7720 GCA_964554425.1 uncultured Pirellulales bacterium
TGCTAATTTTATCAGGTGCGTGGTAAAAAGCTATGTCCTTATCTTCCGAGTATGGCTGCGCGACCGCAAGCCCTTCTATTGGTGCGTAAGCGAGCAATTCCTCACCGCTTAAAACGGCTTGAATGTCGATATACTTCCTGTGGGCTTCGAGCTTATCTTTCTCCATTGGTTTGGTCGTATAGTGCTGGACAATATAGTAAAGGTCATTTCCCTCGACGGCATACCGGCCATCTTGTTTGCTGGATAGCGTTTTATCGGCCAAGATTTCAAATGCCTTCGTGAATCTGTCGTTCAAATTTGCATATAGGTGAGCGTTTTCAATTCTATCAAATATCATTTTTGCACCTTCTACTTTTTGCCCGGGTAACTCAGCGATGTTCTGTTCCGGTATCAGTTTACCATCGTTATCTGTGTTACGCTCTGGTTTATATGTTTCTTGTCTTTTTGGCTTCTGGCTTTGTCTTGGCGGCCAGATTGGCCAGTCATCCGCGTTAAATTTGTATATACCATCCTCATCGATATTATTTTTGCCTTTGCTGTAGAGTTTGAAGCCGTCGTCGGTCAGCTTATAAACAAAAGGACCCCCGTTATGCGGGTCTGTCAGGATTTCCTTTGAGAGCGATGCCTCAACTTCGTCTAATGTTTCGGGCCAGCGGCCGGTTCGGTTTTTGTATCGCCGTAATACCGTTAGAATTCGGATGCCGCGACGATCTGTGACTAAGCGCAAATATAATTGACGGATGCGGTCCGTAGGTTCTTCTACTGATAGGTTGTACATCAATAATTTCAAGCGGCCGGCAAGATTTTGTTTTGCTTCAAACTTCTTTTCTAATAATCTTTCGACTTCAAATATCTGGGTCGAGTCGTTACCCCACATATCATTTGTATCCAGTCTAAATTTGTCGATAGTAGCTAAATGTGTTTCAGTCACGTCACTTTCAACGATGAGACTTGCCATTCCTTGAAGTCCTGTTGCCTCAATAGCAATGCCGACAAGGTAATCTATCATTACCGGCTGTTGCCGAAAATGGTTTCCCATCCTAATAAGACAAAGATGTTTTTCCAGAACTGCATCAATTCTCCCTTCAGCGAAATCGTTATTTGCAGCCCGCGCAAGCAGAAAAGCTAATTGGCGAACAGTACTCAGATGCCCCGCAGGGAATTGGGTAAGGTCGGTTGGTATTGGGAATCGACATTTTTCGAAATTTGATGCTTCGATTAGTTTTGCTATTACATTTTGTTGAGCCGCCAGCCAGTCTGAAATCTCCGGATAGTCTTTACTTTGCCAGGGCTGGGTTCGAGTGAGCCACTCTATTTCTTTATTAGCAAATGCGGCTTCGAAGGAATTTGCATCCCACGCTGCAAATAATTGATTGTAGATAATAGCAGCATTTTCGCAGTCCGGTATCGCACGAGCAGCTTCGATAGCGGCAAGTTTTTCATCGATGGTCAGCAACTCCCGCGAGTTCCGTCTAAAAAAAACCAGGACAACAATGATTATTGCCAGAACAATCGCAGCAGGCCAGAGCAACTTCCGAAGGCGTTTGGTGCCTCTAATTTCTTTCTTTTCCAGGTTTCCTTCGGTCATTTTTTCAGACTTCCAGCTTTTCTTGCAAATAATTTCGCAACTGGCCAGCGACGTGAAAAATGTCCGAGTGCCGACTACGGGCAATTTGCTCCTCGAGACGCTGCACACCCGCTCGGGCGGACCGGGTCTTGTCCTAGAAGCCAAACCGGCATTCTATGCTGAAGTCAAGACAAAGCACGTGCCTAAAAAGTAAACTTAAAACAACAGATATTCAAACCGGGGACTCATTCGGTCTTGGATTTCGGACCCGAACCGGACTTGTAGAACTTGTGTATTTTATCGCCTTTCATCATCAGATACCATCCCAGCTCCGGCTCTTCTCCGGAATACTCAATAATGCACTTATCCATCAGCTCAAGCTCATTGATTGAGCCATAAAGCTCTGCCGCTGCAGCTTTATCTTCTATGTCGCTGCTTTTGGCAAGTTTGTCTGCTGCTATTCTAATGTGTTCGCGATAAGGCGACTTGCTCATATCATAGTGTTCGTAGCCGCCTATAATTGTGGAGCATCCCGCAGGCGTCAATACCACCAGGACAAAAAGTGCGAGCGAGGCCAGTTCAGGCATCTTGCAGTAAAACTTTCTTAGAATACGCATTTGTCTTCTCCTTGAACTATATAAGAACCTAAAAAACTATGGCTGGCTGCTAATCCTTTCAAATTCAACTACGTTCGGCTCCCCGACCGCTTGCTTTAAGGATTCGGCGTCCTTCTTGAGCATCTCGGCAACTTCCTCGTAATCCATTTCTTCTATTAGCAACTTCGGGTCTATTTGGCCTATCCTGAAAAAGAAATCAGGTATAAGGTGCAAGTTATCTGAACCCTTCTTCTGCGCCAAAGACTCATCAAGAAACACTCCCAGCAACTTTATCCCTTTCACACTGACAAGATTTGCACCACAACGATGTTCCTGCCCATTTTCTGTGAAAATGATTTTGTAGGTTTTTTCTCCGACCTTTTCGCACACCAGCATTTTGCCGTCTTTTGCCTTCCATTTTCCAGGAAGCTTTTTCTCGAAGGTCAAATTCTCATCGGTATATAGAGGTTTCATTAGCCAACGGTCTGTCTCAACAACTTTTCGGGTTTTGCCATCCCAGAAGAAGAGGGCAGACTTCTCATTCCCATTTTCATCTTTGACAATACCTCTCATCAAGACCGTTTTCCCATTAGGCGAAATGGAAAACACCCCACCTCCGTTGCGCTCTAAATCAGGAAGTTCAGAAAGCGTAAATACCGTTTCTATCTTTCTGTCCGCGAGGGTTAGACTCTTGAGACTAATTAAGTGTTCGGGGGTGTTTGGTTTGTCAGTTTCATATCCAGTAAGGTAATAGACTTTGTTACCGGTAGCAGAAAATACAGGGTAAGGCTCGTTAGTGTCAGGGTCACGATATTTATCTATGTTGCCGGTATCGGCATTTGTGACCCAGAATTCCTCCTTTGCCCAGATAAGAAGGTTTTTGGAATCGGGCGACCACTGAATAAGCCGGTATAGCGTTAGCGATTCGTCTTTCATATCCAGCTCCAGCTTAAAATATTTATATTGACTGCCATCGGTCGTCCCTAAAGTTAATAAAATCTTTGCAGATTCGGCTTCTGATAGTGACGCGACCCATTTGCCGTCGGGCGATACTGCAAAGGCGACTGCGGAGCTGATAAGGTGTGCGGACATCTTTCCGGTCTCTATGTCTAAACTGCCTATATAATAGGATTTCTCGTCTCCAATCATCCGTGCATAAAAGAGGCGCTTGCTATCCTTGGTCCATTCAGGCCTCATTAACATTAACGTTCTTCTATCCTTTTGGTCGCACAGCGATTCTATAACCCGCAGGACTTTTTGCTCTGTGCCATCCGGCCTGACAATTATCAGCTTTACATCAAAAGCATCACGGTCTTCCTTTTCTTTATCCAGCTCTTCTTTCATAATCTCAAAAGGAAACGGCGGTAGCATCTTGTTTTCTTCGCTGAACAGCTTCACAACGTCCTCCGTCGGTTTATATAGCTGGTCGGCCTTTTTAGTAGTTGTATCCGCCGTTGAGACAGATTTGGGTGCACCGGCATTAGGGTCGCCTTCGGAAGAAGACTCACCTATCTGCACCGCAGTTTCCACTCTATAATATGCAATCCATTTACCATCAGGAGACCAGGAAGGTGCGGACAGGAAGCCGCCCTTTTTTACCTCATCTAATAGCACACGTTCGTCTGTCGCGATATTGTAAGTGAATATTGCAGACTTATCTGGAATCTCGTCTGGGTCGTTACCGGGATATGTCACAAGGATTGCAATCTTAGAAAAATCCGGCGACCATGAAACGGGCGAGAAGACGCAGGCCAGGACGTAGATTAAAAGACAGGAAACTCCTGCAACCAAAGCTATCAAAGCTTTACTATAACCGACTTTACCAGCTTTTTGCGCGTCCATTACTAAATCCTTTCAAAACAAGTGGGACTACAGTCTTTTTCAACAAAAACGCTATTACCGCCATGATACAAAACGGAACACAAAGCAAGCCTACGAACGATAACATAAGTATAATGTAGTAAAAATAGCTCGATTGTATCGGGAACCAAAAGGGCGAAGCATTCAGGAAAACAAAGAGCACCCAGAATAAGATTGCCGAAACCCTCGTATGGCCGCTATGCACTTCGCCTTCCTTACAGATGATTAAGACAGCAGGCAAGATAAGAAAAGCAACGGCGTTCCCAAAAATGAGTCCGCTCCAAAATCTCCACGCCGGGCCGGGGTCAAGAAAATGAAAACCAAACACCGGCATAACCAGCAAACCGGCAATATTTGCGTAAAGAACACTTGCCGGCGGCAACCCTTTTTTATACTGACCGCTCAAAAGCAAACAAACAAAACCGATGCCCATACCCACATATAATCCCGTGCATCGCTGGCAGAAAGGCAAAAGCTGTCCCCCAATCACGTAAGAACGTGATGTATCCTGATTGCACAAAAACGAAAATATGTAAGCGATGGTATTCATAAGTCATACCAGAGGGGCTTACGCGAATATACCGAAGGCCTGTTGTTGAACGGATGGTGTAATCTACAAACAATATACCTCATTGCGATTTGCGCCCCATACCTAAATAACGACTTTAAGACTTTTCTGCGCCGACCGTCTCGCATAGCAAAAAATTGTTTCAAATTGGTAATTAACCTATCCAGACGCACCCTGAAAAGCAACCTAAAATACAATTTTTCAAGCTGCTTTGCCGAAAATCGTTTGGTTCTCATAATCGGCGTATGAAAATTATATGCCCTCCAATCGTCAACTTCTATTATCCCGCGTCTGCAAGCATCCTGATAAACGTCCGTCCCCGGATTCGGCGTCAACGGGATAAAGAAACAGTAATCCATCCCGACTTTATACTGGTATCGTGAAAGCTCATCGAGCGATTTTTTGGTCTCATCCCAAAGCCCGAAGATAACCGAGCCAATGGTAAGAACGCTCGGATATTTCGTCCGCAGTATTTCAAACGCCCTGGCCGTCATATCAGGACCATTCGAATGTTTGTTCAACTGCTTCAAGCTCGATGTATCCTGCCGCTCAACGCCAATCATAACCTGACAAAGCCCTGCTCGCACGGCCTTTTCGAGAATTCCAAGTCCTTCATCCCGAACGATATAGTCTGCTCTGACCCACGCCGTCTGTCGTATTCTTAAATTATGTTTCAACAAAAGGCCGCAAAACCTGTCGGTCCATTGTGGGTCAACGTTCCACGTCGGGTCAACCCACCCGAAGGTGTGCCTGTCGAAATCACGAACCAGCCTCGCAACCTCCTCGAGGCATCTTTCCGGCGACTTGCCACGGTAACAAGGTTTTACGCTCTGCCCATCCTCAGAAACTTGCCCCATATGCTTCCACAAGATACAGAAGCTGCAATTATCTATACACCCGCGGCTATGCTCTATCGACACAAGACCGGGATGGTTCTTTGACCCGAAGCCATATAGATGCATCGGCACCTTAGACCAGGCAGGTATTGGCAAGGTATCCATATCTCGTATAAGCGGCTGAGCAGCAGTCCTGATAACCTCGCCACTTTTTTGGTAGGATATCCCTTTGACATCTTGGACATCGCATCCATCAGCAATTGCATTGAGCAGCTCAAAGAGGGTAATTTCGCCTTCCCCGTGGACGATGTAGTCTATGAGATTGGTTTCAAGAGAATCTTCAGGAGTATGGCTGAAAAACACGCCACCTGCAATGACAAAGGTGTGTGGGTGCTGCTCCTTAACAATTCTCGCCAGCCGCATAGCTTCATAGGACGAAACCGTTTCTTCACCGATGCAGACGACATCAGGCCAGTCGGAATTGAGCATCGAAAGCAGCGATTTCCAGCCGATTTTGCTTCCTGGGCAATCGATTATCTTAACGGCCCAGTCAGGACGTGATGCCTCAAGCTGTGCTGCAAGCGACATAAAACCCAATGGCTGCCAGAAGGCACTGGTCTCAGAGTTGAAAGGCCAGACATATCTGGGTGTTCTAACAAAAGTAACTTTCATATCTCAATCTCTTCGAAAGCTCACAAGTGCCGGCATCACTTCCTCAAGCCGCAGGGCCGGCGGCAGCTCGCCCAGCATCGTCATACAAAAGGTCATCGAATCGGACTGATTGAGTGAACCGTGTGTGCTGGCGACTTCGCCTATCGCAGCATAAAAGAAGCCGCTGCCGTGCACCCACCCATCCTTGAGGCATACAATCAGGTCGGCTGGCTTTCTTACCAATCCATTGAAAGCCATCCATATCCGCCGCAGCGGGTCAGGATAAATATGATTTAGCGTCGCCATAAGCAGCGCCTTATCGTCAATAAAACCGTCCGTGCCAACTTTTCCTTTCTGTCGCAGTTGACTGATTATACCCAGCAGCCCCAGCGGGTCTCCATATTCGGCTAAATATCGGTATCGCCCGTGGATTTTTCGAATCACCGCCTTACCGTTGAGTGATTGCACCACCACATCTAATCCTTCTGCCGTCGTCCTTTCTTCAGATACAGGATAACAAGCCAGCTCAATAACGGGGTCGGTCAGAAGCGCCGCCGCCACCCCCGCTGGGTCGTCCGTGTAAAATGCTGCATAATGAACCAATCCATATTCGACAGCCACTACATCGCCGGGTTTTTCAAGGTGATTCGTCAGACGATACCCATTTTCTTCAAGCAATTTTCCAAATGAGACCCTTCCTTGCCCGGATGCGCTGTGCCCGTGGTCTGCAAAAAGACTGATTTTCACTCTGCCCCTCCGTTCATATACGATTTGTTCGCACAGCCCGTCTATTGTTTCCAGATATTTCGCGATAGCTTCCCTGCCCCCTCGCGTCCCAAGACCGGCTGTGGCAACGCAATAAGCGATTTTTGTGCCGGTTGTGGGCAGGCGAAAAACGTCCGTTATTTCTTTTAGTTCATGCCCGAAGACCATATCCGGTTTCATATACGCCAGAGCATCCAGCTTGAAAGAACAGCGATAATCGAGCTTCTTAGCCCAGTCGGCTGCCTCGCCGCTCAGGTAAGCATCGTTACCGCCCACCAAGCGATTAACTTGCCGGTCGAAATACTTGCTCTCGTATGCGATTGGCTGCTCACCTCCAAATACCTGCCAAAACGCCGGATTTGTCATTCCAGGAAAGCAGGTTACAACTCGACTCGGCGGGTAAAATAGCCGGAACTTGCCCCGCCGGCAAAGCTCTTCAACCACTCCGTAAGGCACACCGTCGAGCGCAATAATAAAATGGGGCAGCCCTTGCGACACCAGCTTATCCAGCAAAACAACTTCGTTTGGTTCGCCATTTTGCCGGCTGAAGCGGAGTTCAACTATGCGACCATTATCGTCGAATCGCTGCCAATAGTCCGGCTGTCCATCCTTATCTGTGTCGAAGGAGATAACGTGTTTAGAGCTGCCCGCCGCCTGGACAATCGCGGATTGTTTGCAAAACCGCGGGACAGCCCTGCACCCACCCAGCAGTCCTGAGACCATCAGGACCAGTAACGAACTCGTAGCTGCTCCCTTCCACAACAAGCTCAATCTTTTCTCCTGTAATCGTTTGTTCCAATAAATCGCCTATCTTACTTGCCAGCGTGCATATCACGGATTAATAAAATACCGCAAAGTCCAGTAGTTCGCACAAGAT
>CAZKOQ010000150.1:0-7714 GCA_964554425.1 uncultured Pirellulales bacterium
CCAGCTGGATAGGCAGGATGCCTACCGGCACTATCAGCCGTTGGCTGCTTTTCTGGCAGACGTTTCGTTCAAGGGCTTAGGTCAGCTCAAAGCCACAACATCCAACCAGCAGATTCGGTTGTTAGGATACCAGGGTGGTGACTGTGCGTATTTTTGGCTCTTCAATCAGCAGGCAACGTGGTGGAACCTTGTGGTTGAAAAGCAACAGCCGAGTGAAATTAAAGATGCCAATATTGAGATTGATGGTCTAAAGCCCGGCAGTTATCACATCGAGTGGTGGCATACATCGAAAGGTAACATCATCCAGAAAAACGAGTTCACTCTTGCGGGTGGCCCTCTGCGAATTGACGTTCCACCGTTTTCTCGTGACATCGCCTGTAAGATTAGACCGGCAGGGCAGAGGCAAGCTCTTTCATATTCGCAGGTAAGTGAATGAGAAAACGTCTGTCAGGGAGCAGAGGAATGATTCGCCACGAAGACACAAAGTCACAAAGAAATTATGAGTTGAAAAACTTCGGGTCTTGGTGCCTTGGTCAGAAAAAGATTGGGAGAAACCTATGCAGTCATTATTTCTGGGGTCGAAAAGCCGAATCCTTGTAGTGTTTCTGGTATTAGGACTGACAATTGCCGCTGAGTGTGGGACTGCGGCTAAAGGCCAGAACGTTAGTTCGGGAAATGCACCGATATACAGAATATATCCGCTGCGTAATGGGACGTGCAAGATTGCCGGCAATCACGCCTTTTATGGAGGCAACAATGCAGAGAGCTATGATTATGCTCTTTACTTATGGCTCATCCTCGGCGGTGACAAGCCCATCCTGGTTGATGCAGGGCTTAGCAACATTGAGGAAATGAACCGTGGAGCTGCCCACGTGTTACGCGAGCCGATTACCCAGGATAAAAACGAAAGCAGCATTGCTCAGCTCCGAAAATTCGGCCTGACGCCCGAGACAATCGGCTATGTTCTCATTACGCATTTACATTTTGACCACGTTGATGACCTGCTTAACTACAAGAATGCCAAAGTATATATCGGCAGAAAAGAATGGGAGGGAGCATCCTCTGCCGCGCCGAGCTGGGGCCACGGACGAATTATGCAGGAACTCACCAATAATCCCGTCTGGAAGCAGCGTCTGATGCTCGCAGATGACCAGGAAATCCTGCCGGGCGTCGAATCATTCTGGCTTGGTGGGCATACGCCTGGCTCGATGGCTTATCGGGTGAATACAGCCAATGGTAAGGTTGTGCTGACCGGCGACACAGTGTCGCTTTTGGCTAATCTCGAACGCGATATTCCGATAGGAGTATTTACGAACCACGCGGAATGTGTGGCGGCTATGCAGAAAATTAGAAAGATTGCGGACATCGTGCTGCCAAGTCATGACCCCGCTACGCTCGACCGCTGGCCTCCCGTCCCTAAAGACACAATCAAGCACACCATTCAGGCAATCAAGGTTGGCCAATGTGAGGTTCGCGACTACATAACTTTTCAGGATAGCAACAGCGAAGAAACCAGCACGTTTTACCTATACGTTTGGGTTATTAAAGGTGGACCTCGACCAATAATAGTTGATACCGGTTCAAAGTATCCGGAAGAGTTTAGCAAGTCAACCGCCAGATACATCCCTGGTGGTGTCAGGCAACTACCACAGGAGCGAACTATCGAGGCGTTAAAGAGTCACGGCATCGACCCAGCAGAGGTCGGTTGTGTTATCGTGACACATCTGCACGCAGACCATTATGATTACTTTGATGCCTTTCCTAATGCTCGTTTTGTGGTCAACCGGCACGAGTTTTCAGAAGGCAAGGACCACCTTGCTCCTGATGTGCAAAAGGCGTTGGCAAGCCGGCCTGATGCTCTGCAGCTTGTAGATGACGAGGAAATTGCACCCGGCATACGTGTTTTCCCGCTCGGCTGCCATACGGCGGGCAGTCAGGGCGTTCTGGTGCGCACGGCGATGGGCCCGGCAGTCATAACCGGTGACGTCGCATATAAGTATGAGAATATTGAGAAAGATAGACCAATCCGCAGCCCGGATGAGAAATCCTGTCGCCAGACGATAGCCCGTATCCGCTCGCTCGCTGACATTATCCTGCCGGCCCACGACCCGCTTGTTCTCGAGCGCTGGCCTGGCGGCATCATTGGGGCTGTTCCTGCTTACGGACGCGTGCCCATTAGTTCCCTGACACTTATTACCGATAGCAATATGAGCCAGCCGCTCAAATATGCTTTGGAACAACTATCAACGTTCTGTCGGGTAGCTGCCCAGATAGATACACAAGTCCGCACAGAGATGACCAATTCTCCTGCTTTAGTAATTCTGGTTGGCCGTCGTCAGTCGGAGCTGTATGCTCAATTAGTGTCAAGTAACATCGACTGGGACAAACTCGGCCACGAAGGATTTGTCCTTCGCGCCGTCAGAAGTGGTAACGCAAATGTCATAATCGCCGCTGGGGCAAGCGATATTGGCACGCGATATGCAATCTATACCTTGATGCGTGAGCTGGATGTTGGTTCGCTGCCGCCGACACTGCCGGCCGACCTCAATCTTGTTGAAAAGCCATCATTTGGGCTTCGTGGTATGTATGCGCATCAGCACTGGGCGTATTCGTATCCTTATGCCCTGCGGACGTGGACGGTGCAGGAATGGAAAAACTATGTAGATATTCTGGCCCTAATGCGTGTGAATCTGTTTCAGATTTGGTCGATGGCTGGAATTCTTCCTGTGCCGTTTTCGCCGGAGGATGAAATGTTTCTTCGCCGCTACCCGCCGGTTATAGACCATGCAAAGAATAACCACGGGATGGAGGTATGGATAGGCGAGTGCGCCAATAATGTGTGCGATAAGCGAGATGTGCCGCCGGCAGCCGAGCGGGACTATTTTAAGGTTGAGACATTGAAGGACCCATCTGACCCTAAGCAGATGGCACAACTGAAGGCCGCTCGCGCCGAATTCTACAAGGTCTGTGACAGCGCCGATGGCTATTGGGTGATTGATAGCGACCCCGGCGGGTGGCGAGGCAGTCCCTCTGCCGAGTTCGTTGATATTTTGATGATGAACCGCCAGCTTATCAATAGTCATACAAAACTCGGGCATAAGGCCAAGCTCATATACTGGATGTGGTTTGGCTGGGGCAGCAAAGAGCAGAAAGAGAATTGGCGTGACACAGTTAGGGACTTGGTCCAACGTTCGCCTGAACCGTGGTGGCTGACGGTGGCGTTTCCTGAACATTGGAAGGTGGCCGAAGAGCTGGGTGTGCTCGACCGCGTCGTTTATTATCCTTACGGTGCGGTTGAACCTGAGCCGAGTTTGCCTTTTACTACTGTTGTTACGCCTATCTTGCAGAAGGCACTGGATGTCCCCGAGCGAATTGGAAAAATCCGTGGAGCGATGGGCAATGCACAGACGCCTGTCTGCCAGTTGCCGAATATTTACTACTTTACACAGGCGCTGTGGGATATGGAGCAACGTAACGAGCCACCTGAACGAGCGGTTCGTGAGCTGGCTAAGCTCATATATCCTCAAAAGGCCGACATCTTGACCCAGGGCTGGTTGAGCATTGCCCATCCCGAGGCACCGCACGCTGAGGATTTGGCCGACCAGTTGGAGAAACTCGAAAAAGGAAAGCAGCTTGGCCGACCTGGCCCAATAGGAATCAAACTCTTTCCTGACTATGGCCAGATTGCCCGCGATTTGGCGGACCAGTTGAGAGTTCACAGCTCAGCTACGGCATTTTGCAAAATGGCAAGTGATGATGGTTCAAAGGATGAACAGTTGCTTGAGCAGTTGACCAAGTACTGTTTGCTGTAACTGGCTTGGCGCAAAAACACCGGATTTCGCAACTATGGCACTAATGGGTATGATTTTTTCCCTGTTCGCCAGGCCGCCCATAAACGATGGTGGCGCAATAATCGTCTCGAAGCAGAGGTTCAACACAAATTGACAGCTTCGCTTAAAGCACAGTTTGAAGATTGGGAAGTTGCCTTAATAATGGAGCCGCTCAGTCGCTGACCGGTTGTAGCGGACAAGTCGTCATCAAGCTCGATGAGCCGAACAAATATGTCTGCGAAAGTTCAGAGCTGCTCTTTATGGAAAGAGACCTAACAGTCGGATGCCGCCTAAGATTCTTTTGCGAGCGCTTTTGCTTTCTTGGTGTCCAGAATCAATTCTACGTGCCCACAATCGTAACAGCCGATAGCATTGACAGGGACTCCGCTGGTGTGAACCGTCAATACTTTAGAGCCCTTGGCACGAAAATAAACTTTTCCCGTTGACTGGAAAGAGCCAAGTTTCAGATTAGTGCCGCCACATCTTATACAATTCTTTACCTCGTTCATTTTTCAACCTTTCATATACCACTTCCTGGATAAACATCACCCCGTTGTATCACTGCGTCTATTTATCGTTAAGGAGCTGACTTCACTTAACAACTATTGGCTCCTTGGGTAATGGCAATCTATTTTGCCACAGTAATTTGTCAACAATCCTGATATAATTCTTTCAGCCGCAGTTTTGCGACATACGGGCTAAAACCTATATCCGGCTTTTTGTGGAGGAAAGCTGGATAGGAAATAAGAACGCTTTCTCACCACCCTTTTTCACTTATAGATTATAGGACTGAGGTGAAAAATGTCAAGAAAAATCTGGCTGTGATTTTCAACTATTGGTCCATTTTAGTGTTATGTATTGAGCGGATAATAAGGCCTATGCCCTTGTAAATACGACTCCGAACCATTACTATGGTAGCAATATAAGCAAAGGAATATAGAGAATGGCACAAGATTTAGTGGGTATAATCGGCGGCACAGGACTTGGTGATGCGCTTGCTGAGCACATAACTGATGCAAAGTTTCACGATATCGACACGCCCTTCGGCAGACCAAGCACGACCATTTTGGTAGGCACATTAGGTAATAGGCAGGTTGCATTTCTAAATCGCCACGGCAATGGGCATAAGCTTTCACCGAGCGAGGTGCCGTTTGCAGCCAATATATTCGCATTGAAAAAGCTCGGCGTCCATACGATTATAAGCAGCGGGGCGGTAGGGTCGCTTCGAAAGGAAATAGCCCCGAAAGATTTGGTCATTGTTGACCAGTTTATTGACAAAACATTTAAGCGAATAAACACTTTCTTTAGCGGCTATGGCACTGTGCATTGTGAGATGGCTGAGCCGGTTTGTCAGCGGCTTCGAGAAGTGTTTATTGAGACGGCGAAAGGTCTCGACATAAAAACACATTCGAAGGGCACTTATGTATGTATGGAAGGGCCGCAGTTTTCAACACGGGCTGAATCGCTTATGCACCGCGCCTGGGGCGGCGATTTGATTGGAATGACCGCTATGCCGGAGGCAAAATTGGCCAGAGAAGCGCAAATCTGCTATGTGCTTGTGGCGCTCGCCAGCGATTATGATTGCTGGATGCCGCACGAGGAGAAGAAAAGCAGGCAAACTCTGCTTAAAGAAATAATTGCGAATATGAAAGCCGCGACAGATAATTGCCTCAAACTCATAGAAGCCGTCTTGGCGAGTAGTAGTAGGCTTGTCAGCGAAGACTGTTTCTGTCGGCATAGTCTCGATTTGGCAGTATGGACAGACCAGAGCCGGATTGGGGCTGCCGATAAGGAAAAGCTAAAGGTGCTTTTCGAGTAGCATTTGGGTTGTCGTCCAATTTTGTCGGTTTTTTAGAAAAATTTGTAGTGAAAGGATTGTGAAAATGAAAGGAATGGTGCACAAGATATTTATTTGGGCAGCTGCCGTTATTGTTGTGACGTTAGTTGCAAGCTGCCAGGAGTCCTCCACAAGCGGGCCGACAGATACAAAAAAGAGCCGGCTGATTGCTTCCGAAAATTTGGAGTTGAAGAAAGAGTTGACCAAACGTGATAAGGAAATCACAAGATTAAAAGAGCTCCATAGCAAGGAAATCAAGCGGCAGGAGGAGCTGCTCGCAAAATGCCAGGAAGAAAAAGAGTATTGGAAAAAGAAATCGGAAGAGAATGTAGAGAAACAGATAGCCGAGGTTTCGACGGCTGTTATGGAGCTAAACGCAAAGCTGCAAGAGGAGAACGAGAAGCTTAAAGAGCAGATAGATAAACTGATGACGGGGCTTGCAGAAAGCAAACAGGGCGAGAAACCTAAAGAGTAAGGGGAAAAAGAACCTTAAAAGCAGTAAGAAACTATCTCAAAATATAGCGTGTCATTCTGAGCGCAGCGAAGAATCTTTCTTTTTGACAGGCCAGACCCTTCGCTTTGCTCAGGGTGACAGATAATCTGTAAAAAACTATGAAAGCAGGAGGCAGCCACCATCTTTACTGAAACGACTGTCCTCGTTATGCCCTTGGTATCGTAGAAGGATAAATTATGACTGATCAAAAAACTAAACTGTTTTTCAAGCTTCTCAGAAAGAATGAGAGATTGTTTGGAGCACTTCTAAAGAATAAAGCCAGCAAGGGAGATGGACAGACGGTCGCATTATGTCTTACTGAAGTATATTTCAGAGCACAACACCTAATTGTTCTTTTAAAAAAGTTCTCAGAAGCAAATTTAGATTTTACCGAAAACAGTTTAGATTCTCTTCTCGGTAACCTGGTTGACTTACAAGTTGAAATCTACATTGGAATGCTTCATTGGATTAGAGATATGAAAAGACCTCTTAAGGCCGTGATTGATAATGTAGAGGACTTGGGTCCTGAAAAAAAAGGCACTGGTATTGCAAGAAAGAATATTCGTAGTTCTATGAAACAGATAGATGACGATGTAAAGAAGATAAGATATTACAGCGCCCATAATAACCCAAGCAAGAAAAGAGAGAGATAGTGTACTTCCTTAAAGTCCTGCAATCACCTGTACTGGTTCAGGTCTTTTTGAAAAATCATACATTTACGTTTACCCGCCGGGGCAGGCCAATGGCGAAATCCTCGCCCAGCACGATGGACCGTGCACGGATGCTATGGTGTGGAGTTGTTCACTTTCCGTGTAGCTTTAACGCAATCGGGCAGCTTTTCATCGCAATAGTGTCTTTGCATAGCGGCGGCCACAAGTCCTACAAACATCGGATGTGGTTTGAGAGGTCGTGAGGTCAAGCAGGGATGCGCCTGTGTTCCCATAAAGAATGGATGAGAAGGAAGCTCAAGGATTTGCATAATCGGCTGATTTGGATGCTTGCCGGAAAATACTAAGCCGGCCTTTTTCAATTGTTCTATGTATCTGGGGTCAACTTCGTAGCGGTGTCTAAAGCGCATCCTGACTGTCTTTGCCTTGCCGAAGATTTTCCACGCAAGTGTCTGTGGTTTTAATTCAATATCGTGTCCACCCAGCCGCATGCTTCCCCCAAGGTCTTCTATCTCCTTTTGTTCGGGTAATGTGCTGATTACGGGCTCAGGACAATCCGGGTCAATCTCGGTGCTGTTGGCTTTTGTCAGGACGCAGACGTTGCGGGCAAATTCGATAACGGCCATTTGAAAGCCGAAACACAATCCCAGATAGGGTAGCTTATTTTCTCTGGCGAATTTTATGCAGGCGATTTTTCCTTCCGCTCCCCGCGTGCCAAAGCCGCCGGGGACAATGATGCCGTCAACGTCACCGAGGTTATCGGCTGCGTTTTGGTCGGTAATGCCGGTTGTTTCTATCCATTTTATTTTCACGTTGCAGCCGAGGGCAATACCGGCGTGTTCGAGGGCGTTGATTATCGAGGCGTAACTATCGCGGACGGAGGTGT
>CAZKOQ010000151.1:0-7696 GCA_964554425.1 uncultured Pirellulales bacterium
CCCGGAACAGCGCACTTGTAGAGCCGGTGCAGGAGCCAAACTACGGCTCCGGTAGGATGTTAGGCCAGGGCGGCGGTTACTATTGCATGTCAACGGTAACCGAGATTGAAGACAGCGTGTTTATGGATAATGAGGCTAGCTTGTCCGGCGGCGGAATTTACCTGGGCGGCAGCGACCGTGATTTTGTGTTCTCTCCGCTACTACACAACTGCCTGGTCGTGGGCAATATCGCCGGTCGAAACGGCGGCGGTGTGTCCGTCAACTGGAATTCCGAGCCGACGATATCCACCTGCACGATAGCGGATAACAAAGTTAACAGCGTTGAAGGATATGGCGGCGGGCTGTCCTGCACATACGATAGCAATACAATAGTTATCGATTCTGTTATCTGGAATAATATAGCTGTTAACGGCTCACAGGTGTCGCTGGGCAGCGGCTCCGAATATGAGCCGAGGCCATCGGCGTTGAAGATTACTTACACTGACATTGGGCCGCGGTTTGACCCGAATAAGTTTGTGCCTCCTGTTATCTATGACTTGTTTGAAGAGGGTTATTTGCGGGGGATAGCCGGTCCGAATACGGTTCTTGTGGATGCTGGGGCAATTTATAGCCAGTTTGACGGTGGCAGTGGGCGGGCGAAGATAATTGTCAGCTTAACTTTGCCGGATGAGCTTAGGGCAGCGACAAACTGGGATTCGCCGGTATGGGTTGAACGCTTGAGAAGTGAGATATTAGACCGTCAGTCGGCGGTTCTGTCGGCGTTTGCGCCGGGTGAGTTTATTTTGAGGCACCGTTTCGAGAACCAGGCGGGATTCTCCGGCGAGATAACAAGGGCCGGTCTCGAGAAGCTGCTGAATAATTCGCGTGTGGTGCATATTGAGCCGGTCAGGCAAGTGGAGCAAATGATGGCGCAGTCGCTTCCTCTGGCGAACGCACTTGAGACCAGAGAGGTCTATGGTGGAGCGGGTGTAGGCATTGCCATTGTTGACAGCGGTATTGATTATACTCATCCAAACCTCGGCGGCGGCGGTTTCCCGAACAGTAAGGTCGTCGGCGGTTACGATTTGGAGGGCAATGACTCCGACCCAATGCCTGATTATTCCGCACACGGCACTGCTTGTTCCGGCATAGCCGCCGGGAGCGTAACCGTGGTCGGCGATTATATCGGCGGTGCTGCGCCCGATGCAAAACTGTATGCTTTGAAGATTACGACGGTCGGCACTTTAGCGGCTTATACCGATACACTTATTCGGGCGTGGGATTGGTGTATAACTCACCGAAACGACAACCCACAATATCCAATTAAGGTTATTAGTAATAGTACCGGCATACCTGGTCAGCCATTTACTAATACCGCCGCGGCGGATGCTTACTCTCCGGCTGCCACGATAGCGGTCGATACGGCTGTTGGGGCGGGTATTACAGTGCTGGCCGCTTCAGGTAATGACGGTTTTGCCGGACAGGGTATATTGTGGCCGGCCGCGATATCCAGAATTATTTCCGTTGGTTCGGTAAATGATATGACCGGCCAGGTATCAATATATACAGATATGGGTGCATTGTTAGATGTTCTGGCGCCCGGCGACCTTATAGCCACTACGGATATTGCAGGACCTGCCGGTTATTCAATTGGCGATTATGACCCGGCGTTTGCCGGGACATCTGCGGCGTGTCCATTAGTGGCCGGTTGCGTTGCGGACATACAGCAAGCAGCTCGGGCGACGATAGGAAGATTCCTGACGCCTGGCGAGGTAAAGAGCGTATTGCTTGCAACCGGTGACCCTGTTACGGATTGGAGAGTTGCGATGACCAAGCCGAGAGTAAATCTTGGTGCGGCAATTGCGGTATTCTTAGGGCTGCCTGGTCCGCCACTATACGTTGAGAAGGGGTGCGAGCTTAACGGATGGGATGCGCCCGACACCAATAATTACCTGAGATGGGACCATATTAAATGGCCGGACAGCAATAATATCGAGGAAGACCCGAACTTTATCTCCGGCTACTATTTGAGCCAGCGTGCTACTGGCCAGCCGGTTGAGAGCAACTGCGTCGATGGAGGCAGCGGCCTTGCAAGCGCCCTCGGTATGAGCGGCTACACTACACGTGTTGACGGCGACAACGATGTTGGTGTGGTTGATATGGGTTATCACTACAAGCAGGCAGTTCCGGTATATTGGATACAGACAATTGTTGTTGAAGACCTCAATGACCCAGGTATTCACGGGACGGTTGAGCCAAGCAGCGGCTGGTATTATGCAGGGACGAAACTGATTTTGAAAGCGAAGGCCAGCACCGGCCATTACCTGAAGGGATGGTATGATGTCAACGACGTCCTGCTATCGGTCAAAGAGAACTTTGAGATGGTAGTAGATTCCAACGAGGTCTTTATCGTTAGGTTCCGGCTGCCAAAGAAAACCCAGGTATCGGGTGGTGGGGATGCAATCGGGCTGGCTGTTGCTGCTGCGGAGAACGGCGATACGCTCGTTGTTGCTCCAGGCACTTACGACGGCGGGATTAATTTGCGCGGCAAGAGGATTGAGCTGGTCAGCACGAATCCAGATGACCCGAACGTGGTTTTGAGGACGATTATAGATTGCCAGCAAAGTGGTCGCGGCTTTATCTTCAACACCGGTGAAGATGCGAATACCGTTGTGGACGGCTTCTCTATCGTCGATGCTAACGTTATCGGCGGGAACGGAGGCGGCATATTCGTTGACTCCAACAGCAGTCCTACTATTCTGAATATGATTATCGCCAATTGCGTTGTCAACGGCGGCGAGGGCGGCGGAATATTTATCAACGACAACAGCAGGGCGAGGTTTGTGAACTGCACGGTGCTCAACTGCTCGGCGGACGCCGGCGGCGGAGCGTTCTGCGACTTCAACAGCGCACCGATATTCGATATGTGCAGCTTTATCGACAACACTGCCGATGTAGGCGGCGGTATGTATTGCGGAGTCGATTGCGTGCCGGATGTGAACGAGTGCATCTTCAGCGGCAATACGGCTACGGAAGATGGCGGAGGTTTGTTCTGCGACCCGAATAGCGCGGTTGTCGTGGCTGACAGCAACTTTGTCGATAACTCGGCTGTCCGCGGCGGAGGTATGTATTGCGAGACCAAGTCCTCGACGACGATTATTGAGAGTTTATTTGCCGATAATACGGCGACGGCAGACGGCGGCGGTATCTACTGGGTTGATGCGAATATGCTGATAGTTGACAGCTATATAATGTCGAACCAGGCGATACGCGGAGGCGGATTGTGGTGCGAGGGCTCCGATGAGACGGCGATTATCGGGTGCGAGCTTACGCTAAACCAGGCCGGTCCGCCGGCGGGCGACCCGAATGACCCGGATGACCCGAATGCCAAAGAGATGGGGCAGGGCGGCGGAATGTATTGCTTTGGCACGCCGGCGCTGCTGCGTGACTGCTTGATAAGACACAACGTTGCCAATACAAGCGGCGGCGGTGTGTATATTTCGGGTGATTCAAATTCACCGGAGCTTATAAACTGCTTGATATTAGACAACCTTACAGGCAGAGACGGCGGCGGCGTATCTGTGAACTGGTATGCCGAGCCGCTTATTGCCGACTGCACTTTCTCAGGGAACGCGACTACCGGCTACTTTGGCGAAGACCCGAATAATAGCGGGTTTGGCGGCGGTCTATATTGCTCATACCACAGCAACACGACGGTCATTGACAGCATATTCTGGAATAACTTTGGCAATAAGGGCTATGAGATGGCGGTTGCGACCGGCTTTGAGCCGGACCCAAGACCTGCAACGCTTACCGTTTACAACAGTGACGTTAAGGGCGGCTGGGCCGGCATACAGGTTGATAAGGGCTGCACGCTGCTGCCTAATGGCGACAACTGGCTGCTCAAGGCCCTTCCAAACTTCAACGTTACTTATTACAAGGCAAACATTCCCGTGGGGAGTATAACTGCTGCCAAGACAGTTATCAGCAATCCGGCTTACCAGGTTACTACTGCAACGGAGAAGGCATCAGTCATCAACTATTATAACACCGGTGACCTTGGCCATTTCGGTAATGACGCGCCTTTCCCCGGCACTGTCATTGGCAACGATGTGGATAATTTTGTTATTCAGGTCACCGGCAAGGTCTATATACCCTCGACAGGATACTGGACGTTCGGCGTCAGCAGCGATGAGGGCTTCGAGTTGAAATTGACCAGGGGCACCAAGACCTTCACAGCCGCTTTCACCGGCACACGGAGTGCGGCAGATACTTTAGGCCAATTCAACATCACTGAAGCGGGAGTATATGATGTGAACCTTGTGCACTTCGATAGGAGCGGCGGCTCTGAACTTGAACTATTTGCTGCAAAAGGAAACTACTCCGGGTTCAACCTGAACTTCTGCCTCGTTGGCAAGGGTAACATCGACACAGACCCGCTGTTCGTCGGCGGAATGTTTGGCGACTATTATCTCAGTCAAACTGATGTCGGTGAGCCCAACCAGACTAAGAACAGTCCGTGCGTTGATACAGGCAGCGACTTTGCAAGTAATCTGGAGATGATTAGGTGGACAACGCCGACCGGCGAGATAGTCGGCTACACAACCCGCACCGATGGGGAGCTTGAGCGCGGCATTGTGGATATGGGTTATCACTACAGGGCACTTGAGCCGTGCAGGTTCTGCGACCTGGTGCCTGACGGCATTATCAACTTCCCTGATTATGCGAGATTGGCGGCGAACTGGCGCGATAAGGGATGCTCGGATGCCGATGGCTGGTGCGACGGTGCAGACCTTACATTCGACACCTTTGTCAACCTCGATGACCTGGCATACTTTGCCGAGTGCTGGTTAGTGGCGGACGTTGAGGCGCCGATTCCAAATCCGAGCGAGTGGGAGATTGAGCCGGAGCTGACAGGGCCATCGTCAATAAGGATGAGGGCGAGGGAATCTTTCGATGCCTGGGGCTGGGATGTAGAATATTACTTCGACTGCGTATATGGCGACTGCCACGACAGCAGTTGGCAGGCAGGCAGGACGTATAATGACGGCGGGCTGAAGACGGGCGCAAAGTATGGCTATAGAGTGAAGGCCCGCGACGAGATAGGCAATGAGACCGAGTGGTCTGTCATCCGGTATGCGGGATTGCTGGACGACACGCCGCCGGCGCCGGCGCCGACGTGGTTAGTGCCGCCCTATGCTGTCGGGCCGAACTCGATTGCGATGGAGGCCACGATTTCATACGATGACAGCGGTGTAAGCTATGGGTTCTGTAATATCACAAGAGACCCATCCGCCAGGAACGTCGTGTGGCAGCCGGGCAGGCAGTTTATAGATGTGAATCTTGACCCGAATACGACATATTGCTACAGGGTAAAGGCCAGAGACGAATCGACCAGACAGAATGAGACGGGATGGTCGGTGATTGCCTGTGCGACAACACCAATGCCGGCAGATAATATGCCGCCGATACCTAACCCGGCACAGTGGGACCCGGTTCAGGATGCAAACGGTTTTGACGGCACGCCGCGGCAGATATATGGCGGCTTCGGGTCGATGGATTACTATGTAACAATGAGGGCGGTGGTAGCAACGGATGTTGCTCCGGCCGGCGTTGCCCCCAGCGGAGTTGAATATTTCTTCTATTGTATAGAAGAGCCGAGTGTTTGGCCCGCTGGTTTTAGCAGCGGTTGGCAGAGCCAGCCGGCTTTTGCTGCGCCGTGGACATATACAGTGCCCATCGGCGGAAACTGGGTAGTTACCACGTGGTACGTTATTGTGCGTGACCAGTCGCCAGGCAGGAACAGGACTGCTCACTCAGTTGAACTGCGGGCGATACCATATCCTTAGCGTTGAAATTGATGTTGTTAAATAATATAAGCGAAGTATCCGCGCGCTGCTGAAAAAGCCGAAATTTCATTTCGGTTGTGAGGGAACCGCAGTCTAAGCAATTCTCATTTTCCTTTTAATGCCTGGTAGCCGAGGTGCATAAGCAGGTGGTCGAGGATGACTAATGCGGTGTAGTTTTCGGCGACGGGCCATATTCGGGCGACAATCGTTGGGTCGCGCCTTGTGATGGCGGCAAGCTGCTTATTTTCGAGGGTGTATTTGTCGATTGTGTGCTGGGGCTTGGCGATTGTCGAAGTGGGCTTGATGGTCAGCCGGACTATGATGGGCTGGCCGGTAGAGAGGCCGCCCGTGATGCCGCCTGCATTATTAGAGTCGAATATGACTTTGCCCTTTTCGGAGCGCATCTGGTCATTATCCTGGCTGCCGGTCATATCTTTGACTGCAAAGCCGGCGCCGACTTCGACGGCTTTTACGGCGCCGATGCCTAACATTCTGCCCAGCTCTGCGTCGAGCTTATAAAAGACCGGCTCGCCAAGGCCGATGGGTGCGCCGGTTACGACTACTTCGACCACGCCGCCGGCGGAATCGCCTTTTGCGGCGATGCGGCTGCAGGCATCGACCATTGCCTGGGCGGCGTCTATGTCGGGCGAGTTTAGTATCGGATGGACGCCATATTTGGCTCTGGTCTCAGCGGCGGAGAGCTTTGGGGCCTTGTCGCGGATGGCGTCGATTTCTTTTTCAATCTCTGCGAAGATTTTTGCTTTTTCCAAAAAGCGCATATCCATCGTAACGCGGCCTTTGACGTAAATTTCCTGATAGAATGGGTCGAGGTCGCGGCGCATCTTTTTGTAGTTGTTTGTGTAGGAAAAGGCGCGGTCGTGTGGGATGTCGGGGCATCGGACGCCGGCGATTTCTTTTACGTAAGCGAAAACCTCGATGCCGAACTTCTTGAGGACTTTCTTAGCGACGCAGCCGGCTGCGACAATGGTAGAGGTGTAACGGCCGCTAAAGAAGCCCGCGCCAATGGCGTCGTCATCGGGGCCATATTTTATAAACGAAGCATAAGAGGCGTGGCCCGGGCGGGGGGTGCGGTTGGTGTCCTGGTATTGCTTGATGTGAATGAAATCGCGGTCGAGGTTCGGGATAAGAATCGAAAGTGGGGTGCCGTTGGTGTGGTTTTTGTTGCCGGCGCCCTCGATTGTGTCGGCGGGATTTAGGCCGGTGCAGATAATCGGCAGGTCCGGCTCTTTCCGCGGGCTGGATAGCTCATCTGCGCCGGGCTTTCGCAAAAGCAAGTCACCGTAGATTTCCTGCTCGGTCAGCAGTATCCCCGGGGGGACACCCTGTATTACGCTGGTCAGGCCTTCCTGATACGAGCCGCCGGCAACGGTTACCTGAAAAAAACGTCCAATGTTACATCCTAACATTTTAATCTCCTAAAATCAGTCCTCTTATAACCCCGCAATAAATTGCGGGGCTAAATATAGTCGATTCCGTGAAAGTAACATAGTGTGCTAACTCGCTATCTCCATTCTGGCGCCGAGGGTTTGCATCAGTTCCACGTAATTGGGAAATGTAACGCTCATTGCCTCGGCGGTGTCAATGGTTATTTGCTTATCAAGGCCCAGGCCGGCTAAGGAGAGTGCTATAACGATTCGATGGTCGCTTCTGCCGTCAAGAACTAAACCACCCGTGAAACGGGGGGCTAAATATTTAGTCCCGCCTTTTAGGCGGGGTTCACAACCGCCGCGGACTATAAGGCCATCGGGCAATTCTTCAACATCTACGTTCATTTTTTTTAGCTCTTCGGCCATACATTTGATTCGGTCGGTCTCTTTACTTCTCGCCTGCGGGACGTTTAAGAGCTT
>CAZKOQ010000152.1:0-7638 GCA_964554425.1 uncultured Pirellulales bacterium
AGGCCCTTTTCCGCTACAGAACTAACGGCACGATAGAGGGCCAGTCAATATGCGTTCGCACCCGATGCGCCTTCGTTCGCCAAGGTAATGATACGAAGGCGTGTTAGACGGTAACTGTGAAGGTAAGCCCGCGTGAGCCGATGGTAGTCCCATAGAAAAATCAAAGATTAAAATGCAAAAATCAAAAGTGCGGTTTGAGTCGCCGTCCACCTTCGCTGAAGCTTCCGGCTTCGCTTATGCTTCCTCCTTCGCTAATGCTACGGAGGACAGGACGCCGGTCAAGCCGGCGGATAAATGCCGGCGAGGGCTAAACGACCCGGCGTAAAACGCCGGGCTAAATAACCCCCAAAATAAATCCTTCGACTACGCTCAGGACAAGTTTGGGGGCTAAACCTGAGATTGCCACGGCCCGCAAAGCGGGCCTCGCAATGACATTCTGGCCCCCGGATAAAGGCGTTCCGGGGCATGCGCTGCGCTACGGTAGGCCCCAGATAAAGACATTCTGGGGTCTTCGCTGCGCTACGAGAAGTTCAGGCAGGCGAATTCCTTGTGATACTTTCGTGCGGCGGAGTCGTAAGCGCGAGCGGCGGCGCGCTGGGAATTGAATGAGCCAAGGTGATAGTTGCGGCCATTGTGGTGTATTCTGGCGTGCCATTTTTTGTCACGCTTGTGCCAGCAGACGCCTTTGTATTTTGAGGAGCCATCTTTTCGGGGTCTTTGATTTGTGGCGTTCTGGCTTTTAGTGCAGATTCGGAGGTTTCGCTTAGTGTTATTGAGCGTATTGTGGTCGATGTGGTCGCAAACGAGGTGAGCGGGGGCGTTGGTTATCTGGCGGTGCATTCTGATTTGGATTTTCCCGCATGAGCGAACAGCGTAAAAGGAGCTGGCCTGTTTTGCGGCGGACCATTTATAGCAGATGAGTGCAGGGTAATCTTCTGGGTCAACGAGAACGAATTTGCCCTGGGTGAGAGGAATTTTTCTGAAAGCAAAACCATATCGCAGCCGGCGATAAAAGAGAATTGGCCGGAGCCATAAGCGCTCGAGGCAGGAAGGAACTTTTAGTTTGACGGCAAGTTCGATTGGACACCTCTGCCGACGATGGACGACGGACGACCGCAGAAGGCCAAAAACAGCAGCCCTCTATAAATGGCGTGAACCTGCGCGAATTTGACGAACGAGCAATTGAAATATGGATATAGCACTCAAAAACTTATTCTACTAATTAGTAATAATCGGCAAATAAATTGGTGGGCTGAGTGGGCCAAACTTATTATTGTAATAATTTTGAGTGTGTGAATTTGTAGCCCTGTGATAAAATAGTATATTTGATAGTAAGTTATATCATCAACAATATAGAGTGTAGTTATAGCAAGGGGAATTACGATGTCTGAGAGACAATGGTACTATATATCGGGAGGGCAGCAGGTTGGCCCAGTAGCGGAAGCCGAGTTAGTCGGCATGTTTCAAAAAGGTCAGCTTGGGCCGGACACCCAGGTTTGGACGGCGGAGTTACAGAATTGGACAAAGGCCGGAGAAGTAGAGGGACTAATTTCACCCGGCTTATTACCGGCTTTAGTCACTCAAGCTCCAAGTGTCCCTCCAATACAGGTGAGACCAACATCTGTTACAGTATTTGGGATAATAAACATTATTTGGGGAGCAATGGGTCTTCTTTCTGCACCATTAGGGGTAATTATGATGTTTTTTCGTCCAAGGACTATGACGCTATCCGAGGGTGTCAAGGTGTGGCTTATGTTTAGCAGTGTTATTGGCCTTGTGTGCTCGGTGCTATTAATCATCCTGGGTATAGGATTGTTAAAACTGAAACCCTGGGCAAGGGTTTGGACATTTGGATACGGATTGTTTACAATCGCCTGGGGCATTATGGGAATGGTTTTGAGTATTATTTTTATATCAAGCGGCGGTTATGGATTTTCGCCTAATGTGATGCCAGGAGTAATCGGGGGATTTTGTGGAGGTATTGTCGGGCTTATATATCCGGTCCTACTGGTAATATTTATGAGAAGGGAGAATGTGATACAGGCGTTTAACAGATAATACACTCATTTCCGTATTATGTGGACATTCGACCTTCAGTAGGATCCATCGGCAGGCTCGCTTCGACAGGCTCAGTGCAGGCAGGCTCAGCGCAAGCAGGACAAGTCCCTCGGCAGGAGCTCGGGATAAAATTTATAAAGGCCGAGTTTTACTTGCATCAGGCCTCTTTAATTTTGCCTAAATTCTTTTGAAATGAGAGATCCAGAGGAGTATAATATAAATAAGAATAATAACTCTGTTGTGTGGTGAATATTGGGGAATTTTTTATGAGCGGTATTCAATTTATAGTTAATGATAAAGGCACCAAAACGGCGGTCATCATTGATTTGAGAAAATGCGGCGATATATGGGAAGATTTTTATGACAGGTTAATTGCCCGTCGCCGCGTTAATGAGCCCCGCGAATCGCTCAAAACTGTTGAAAGGCACTTACGCCGTGCAGGAAAGCTTAATGGCTGAGTATAATATAACATTTGCACGGTCTGCACGTAAGGAATTGGAATCATTTGATGCCCCGATTGTTAAGAGGATATTCCGAAGCATTCAAAGCTTGTCTCGATGCCCAAGACCGCACAACTGTGTTAAGTTGAGAGGCGGGGGAGACCTATGGCGTATCAGGATCGGGGTTTACCGTATTATTTACCTCATTGATGATGACAAAAAACTTGTAGATGTAATAGCCGTAAGACACCGCAAAGATGCATATAGGTGAAATGCCATTTTTACAATAGAGCGAAGTAATATAAGCCCATCTGAGATGATGGTATTCCATGCTCTCAGCTGGTCTTCGGTTCGACGAGAATAGACCTTCGAGATTTATAAAGGGCGATTACTAACTTGCTCGGTCTTCTATTTTTGGGAAGGGGATTGCCCTACGAAATTTTGGATTTAGTGATTTCGCGGAGGAGGATAGTGGCGTAACAGCCGGAGGGCAGGTCAAATTGCAGTTGGATGTATTCCCCGAGGTCGTCCTGGCCTGCTGAAATTGTGGTGTCTTTGGGTTGGAATCGGAGAGGGCGTCTGCCGCCTCTGGCAGCATTTTTGTCGAGGAGCTCGAAGTTAGGCGTCAGCTCTCTGACCTCCTGCAAAATGGAGTTTTCGATTTCACCGGCTGGACCGGTAAGCTCAGTCATCCGTTTTCCGAATATGGGGCCGGTAGGGCTTATCTCGAAGGCGTCACAGCGGCTCTGCTCGGCCTGGGGGTTTTCGACTCTAAAACACGCACCGTTTTCGTGCTTATAGGCCATATCGCCTTCCATAAGCTTATCAATGTGGGGCATTCTGGCGACAAGCACTTTGTTGAAGATGTAAGATTGATATGCCGAGACGTAGAATCGTTTGAGGTGCTTATCGACGACATTAAATGCGGCTGTTTTGTTTCCGCCGGAACCGGCAAGCTCCTTGAGGGCATTTCGGTGCTCATAGAAGAGGCGAGGCCAGGAATCTATCGCTTTTTCATAGTCACCCTGCTCATAAGAGGTTCGGGCAGCGGTAAACTTAGTTGGCCTATCGTTTTGCGGTCGGCCCAGGAAAATATCCATAAATTCCTCTGGCTGGTCCGTGATAACTGCCTTACCGAGCAGGTGACCATCATTTCGGCTGCCAAATCGCTGAGGCCCGTAGTAGTTGGGCGTACCTTTTCGAGTAAGGATGTCCAGAATTGTTTCGATTTGCCTTATGGCCTGGTCGAGAGGCGGCTTGAAGTTTCTGATACGGATGTTGAAACGGTTGGCGGCCAAGTGTCCCAATCTAATTTTGTTGCGATGGCGGGCAGTCTGCAGAATCTTTACATCGGGGAAGCTCAGCTGAAGTAGAAGATTGGGGTCTAAGTTCTCAATTGATATCCATTGACGAGTGACGGCCTGGGTATCTTTGAGGCCTGCAAAGCCGATGTTTTTACGCCTTATTTTCAGCGCCTTTGCGATTTTCATAAGTGCATCGGTTGTGGCAAGCCCCTTTTTCTCGATGAGGGCATAGGTGTGCGTTCCTTCGCCGCTGGCCTGATATAGAGGCAGCTCATCGACGATGAAATCCTCTTCGCGCGTCTTTATAGCGCCGCCGATGCCTTCTAAGCCTGCGGTGAGAAGCGGTAAATCAAATTTTTCAGTTGAATCAGGCATTTCGATAGACCTTTGTTTTGTCAAGTTGTCGTAATGATACCATATCGTGTGGGAAAAAGCCAGAGTCACCGTTACAACTGAATAGTGAACAAAGTGCATAATTTTGTGGTAAAATGAGCTTATTGCTTTGGGAAGTGTAAACAAATATCAGTTTTTGCCGACAACAACCCACTTATAGCAATCCCTACGTGTCGGGATTCCTTTACGCCGATTTATTTTGACACAGATTAAAACGGGATTTATACTTACTTTTATGGATAAGCAGCAGATAAAACAAAGGCTTTTGCAGGCCATAAAAAATGACCCTTATACCAACGATATCAAATCCGTTGCTCTTTTTGGTTCGTATGTCAATGGCCAACCGAAAGAGGATAGCGATGTGGATGTATTGATTGAGTTTATGCCCGATGCACATATCGGATTTTTTAAGCTGGTTGATATTAAACAACACCTTGAGGAATTTGTAGGCAAGGAAGTTAATATTGTAACCCCGGAGGCGCTAAGCAAGTATTTTCGAGATGAAGTTTTGGCACAGGCCGAGAGTATTTATGAAAAGCGATGAAACCTATTTGCGTCATATCCTGGACGCAATTCAACTAATAGAATCTTACATTTCAGGCGTTGATTTTGAGAAGTTTTCACGCGACAGTATGATGTCTGATGCTGTTTTTAGACAGATAGAAATAATTGGTGAGGCAGCGAGCAGACTCAGTGCTGAATTTCAAAGAAATCACCTCGATGTGCCCATCCGAAAAATGAAAAGTATGCGGAATATTCTGATTCACGAATACTTCGGCGTTAATAAAAAGACTATTTGGGATACCTGCAAGGATGATTTGCCGACCTTGAAACCCCTTGTTCAAAAAGCTTTAGGCGGTTGAGAGCGATAGTGGTCATTAAAGGGTGAGAGTCTGCCTACGGGGGGTCATTAGGATTTATAAAGCCCAGCAGCCAAAAACTTGCTGGGCTTTTTTTTTGCGCCGATTAAGCTTGAACCAACCTCGCTGGAATGTGGTAAAATCATATTATGGTCTTGAAACGTGAAAATATCGGAACATTTCTGCCCACAACGCTTGAGGAAATGAAGCAGCAAGGGTGGGGGCAGGCGGATGTTATACTTGTTACTGCGGATGCCTACGTTGACCATCCTTCGTTCGGTGTTGCCCTGATTGGGCGACTGCTTGAAAAACACGGCTATCGCGTTGCGATTTTAGCGCAGCCGGAGTGGCGCAGTGTCGATGCCTTCCATTCTTTGGGGCCGCCACGGTTATTTTGGGGAATAACAAGCGGCTGCGTAGATGCACGGCTTAACGATTATGCCTCGATGGGGAACCGGCGCAGGCAGGATGTTTATAGCCCTGGCGGCACTTTGGGATTGCGGCCTGAGCGGCCGCTGCTTGTCTATTCGGCAAGGGCACGCGAGGCCTATAAGGGCATACCGATAATTCTTGGTGGGCTGGAGGCAAGCTTACGCCGGCTGGTGCATTATGATTATATTGAAGACAAACTTAAACGTTCTGTCCTGATTGATGCCAAGGCGGACATACTTGTTTTTGGAATGGCTGAGCTTGTGATATTAGAAATCGCAAGCAGGTTAAATTCCGGCGGGAGCATCAGTGACCTGATAAACATACCCGGCACGGCATATAGGATTGCCGGCGGCATCCGCATTCCGGATAATGCGGTTCCAATGCCATCTTTGTCTCAACAACAGGCCGGCAAAAACCTCGTTATGTCCGCCCAGTTGCAATATCAAAAACAGGCACATCCCGGCGGGCAGCCGGTAGTGCAGGAGCAGGACCCCGGCACGATTGTAGTGATGCCTCCGGCCAGACCTTTGACTACTGCGGAGATGGACCAGTTGTATGATTTACCTTTTACCCGCTGCTGGCATCCCAGATTCGATAAGCAGGGGGGTGTGCCTTCTCTCAAGCCGGTGCAGTTTTCGATAACCACACATCGCGGCTGCTTTGGAGGATGCTCATTTTGCTCTATCAATTTTCATCAGGGTAAGCATATAACTTCGCGTTCGGTGCAGTCTTTATTAAATGAGGCAGAGGTCATTTGTCGTCATCATCAATTTCGTGGCACAATTGTTGATGTCGGCGGCCCGACTGCCAATATGTATGGGATGCAGTGCAGCAAGAAGGATGAGTGCAGCAGGACAAGCTGTCTATTGCCTTCGCCCTGCAAAAATCTAAAACTTAACCATAGACCTCTGTTGGAAATGATGGAGACGTTTATTCGCTGGCGGCAGGGGGGTGGGAAGAAGATAAATGTGTATGTCGCCTCCGGCATCCGTCACGATTTGGCTCTCGAAAGCAAGGAATATATTGACCTATTGGTGAGCCAGTTCGTAGGGGGGCATCTGAAAGTTGCGCCGGAACACTACTGCGACAAAGTGCTGGCGCTGATGGGCAAACCGCCGTTTGAGTTATTTGAGGAGTTTGAGGAGCGATTTAACGAGGTTTCACGACGGGCCGGCAAAGAGCAGTATCTTGTGCCGTATTTTATAAGCGCTCATCCGGGATGCACAACACAGGACGCTCTGACTTTGACTGAGTATTTAGTATCTCGCTCGTGGTGTCCACGTCAGGTGCAGGATTTTGTCCCGATTCCACTGACGCTTTCAACGGCTATGTATGTCTCCGGCACAGACCCGCGTGGCCGGAGAACCTACATTCCCAGAGGCCGTCGGGACAAGCACCTCCAGGCAGCGCTGTTACAATACTATCAGCCGAGAAATGAAAAGGTCTTGGTGGACTTTTTGAAATCTGTGAATCGCGGGGACCTGCTCTCTAAAGTCAGACACATGCAATCCTCAAAACGTCATCACAGGTAAATATCTAAATTTGATTTGACGATGAATAATGGGGGATTTACACTATGCTCTATGGGAATACAAGAAATAATTGGTAAGCAAAAAGGGCAGATTTTTGCTTTAGCTGCCAAATATGGTGCATACAACATACGAATATTCGGCTCTGTGGCTCGCGGCACAGCAGACGAAAAAAGCGATGTGGATTTTCTAGTCGAGCTGGAAGAGGGTCGCAGCTTGCTTGACCTTGGCGGTTTGCTGATGGACCTGCAGAAGTTACTTGAACGTTCTGTAGATGTCATTACGCCAGCGGGTCTGCGGCCACGTATCCGCGACCGTGTTCTCAGAGAAGCCGTTCCGATATGAGAAACGACAGAGAAAGATTACTTGACATTCAGGAGGCCATTGAGGACATAAGGAAGTATTCCGTTCGTGGTAAGGATGCTTTCAGGAACGATGAGCTTGTGCAAACCTGGATTTTGCATCATCTGCAAATAATCGGCGAGGCAGCAGCTCGAGTTTCCGATGAGTTTCAGGAGCAACATCCTGATGTGCCCTGGTACAAGATTATAGGTATGCGAAACATCCTTGTTCACGATTATTTCCGTATTGACATCAATGCTGTCTGGTCTGTCGTGGAAAA
>CAZKOQ010000153.1:0-7619 GCA_964554425.1 uncultured Pirellulales bacterium
ATTGGCCACATTTCTTCCTTTGGTGTTTGTCATTCCGCTGGCAGTATTCGTTCTGGTAAAGATACTGCTGTTCGTCTGGCGTGCTCTTACAAAGGCGTTCCGGCGGGTCCATCCAGTGGCACGGGCTTCCAGCCCCGCCGTAAGGCATCCTGTGGAGTGAAGACACGGCCAAGATGGCCGTGCCACAAGGGCGAGCTCAGCCGAGCCGACCAATACTCCCGAATATCCAAACTTCAATTCATAGCTGTCGGAGACGGTCGGTAGAAATGGTCGCCGTTTTCTGCGAACTGTCGGTGTTTTGTGCACTCTCTGATTATTTTCGCCCGCCCATCAGCTCGGCGACTTTTGGTTCTATTGCCTCAGCCCAAATTTTGTACCCTGCTTTGTTGGGGTGGAGATAGTCCGGCATAATATCCGTGGACAATAGGCCATCTTTTGTCAAAAATCTACTATTGATATCAAGGTAATGAATCATTTTGCCACCAGCGACCTTTGAAGCCAACATGCTGGCATGTGCATTTTTTTGACGCTGAGCCGAGGGGCCGGCGTTGCGCGGGAATATCGCCAGCAGGAGAATCCTGGTCTTGGGAAGCTTTGTGCGCAGCCGGTGACATAGGGCGATGATTCCATCGGCGATTTCTTCGGCGGTGTTGTCATTGCCGTTGGAATTGTTCGTGCCAATCATAATAATAGCGAGTTTCGGAGAGAGGCCCTTGAAATTCGAATTATCCAGCCGCCACAATACGTGCTGTGTGCGGTCCCCGCTGAAACCCATATTGACGGCGTTGCGCGGTGCATAATAGGCATCCCAAATTTCCTTGCCGGTGTTTTCCTAGCTATGCGTAATCGAATCACCGATAAAGAGCAAATCGACGTTTCCCTGTTTGAGCCGCTCATTGACGGCATTGTGGCGTGGTCCCCACCATTGGTCAGTCCGCTGCGCAGGCGTGACGGCGGAGTGACTCTTGCCTTCGACTGATTTGAAAGCAAGCTCCTGCTGACTTGCACATCCGACGAGCATCAAACCTGCCAGTAACAAAACAACAATGTCTGTTATTTTTCGCCTCATCTGTTATCTCCTTTTTCGCTCCACACGGAACACGAATGGTACAACGATTGTAATGTGGGGAGCACACTCCACAATCTACAATCCTACGGCTCGATGGGGAACCTCGATTGGTGGGCTAAAGCCCACCCTGTTAGTCTATATATACGAACATAGTCTATTTCAAACTTTGCGGGAAACTTCGTATTTGAGGGGTCACCTCCGGATGCTCCGCCAACGGCGAGATTCAGGATTATGTAGTGCGGCTGACGGAATGGATTCTTTCCGTATTTATCCTTGTTGAACGTTTTCTGAAGGTCAATCGTGTTCAGAAGCCGTTCATCAACGTAGAGCTTGATGCTGTTCACATCCCAGTCCATCCGCCATATATGGAACTTCATCGACCAGTTGGGGTCGTTAAAGTCGGTGATAGGTATTTTGACATCGTCCCATTCGGCTGTCCCTGGCTTTCCCGAAGCCCAGGCCGCGTTTGCCAGAAGCATCCCTCGATAGTATTCCATAATGTCAATCTCGCCGCCGCTCGGCCACCTTCCTTCGACGCCCAGCGTCCAGAACGCAGGCCAGAGGCCGGAACGCGTGTCTATCCGACCACGCATCTCGAAGCGACCGGACATCCAGTTATGTAACCCCCGGGTCGTTACGCTTGCGGACGTATATTCAGCATACTCCCTGTTTCTCTTCCAGTTGCCACTATTGGGGTCGTAATTGGGATTCTGCTTGCGCTCGCGTCGGGCCTCAATGACCAGCAGACCCTTTTCGCACCGAGCATTGTCCGGCTGATACCACTGGAATTCATCATTGCGGACGAAGCCGCGCTCGTATGTCCAGTTGCAAGGGTCAGGATGACCATCTTTGTTAAATTCGTCTGCCCAGACCAGTTTGTATCCGGCGGATGGCGGATTGTTTCTCTTGATGTCTTGCAGGGAGGTTGTCTGCTGTGCTATGACTGTTGAAGCAGCCATTGACAAAGAATACGCCGTTACAAAGGCATACCATATCCTCATTTGGGCTTCCTTTCAGACAATCCGCATAGGTCTCGTCCTGGAGGCTAAAGCCCATCTCAACACAGTCGCTACCGGATTACAGACTGTCCCCAGCCATTAAAGGTTTAATCCGTCTGTTCTCTGCTACCCGCGCATCAGGGTCAAGACCTCACTTCGGCTTTTCGGGTCTTTTCTGAATACCCCGCGCAGGGCCGATGTTACCATTAACGAACCGGGCTTTTTTATGCCACGAATAGTCATACAGCTATGTGAGGCCTCGAGAACAACAACCACGCCGAGGGGTTTCAAGCTATCCATAATAAAGTCGGCAATCTGGCCTGTAAGCCGCTCCTGGGTCTGCAGCCGGCGGGCAAAGCAATCCACGATACGCGCCAGCTTACTGACGCCGAGCACTCTCCCATGCGGCAGGTATGCAACGTGGGCTGAGCCAATAAAGGGCATTAAATGGTGCTCACAAATACTGTAAAAAGGTATGTCACGCAGTAAAACAATTTCATCGTAGTTTTCGGTAAAGACGCTGCGAAGGTGCTCCTTAGGGTTCTCGTGCATCCCTGCCAAAAGTTCTGTATACATTTTCGCTACGCGCTGTGGCGTTTTCCTCAATCCCTCACGATTGATGTCTTCGCCGACTGCCAGAAGTATTTCGTTGACCGCCTTTTCGATTTTTCCAACATCAATTCGTTTACGTTTTCTTCTCATTTATTTCGCCTACAATTTGAGCGGTTTGCTGCTTAGTAGTATATGTTTTTCATTTTCACGTGTTGCGAGCTAACGTTTTTCCTCGGCCAAATTCATAAGATAAGTAGCAAGCAGCCGCACACCAAATCCACTTGAGCCCTCTACATAAAATTCGGTCGCCTTGTCGAGCATATCCACACCTGCGATGTCGAGATGTGCCCATTTTGCATTGCCTACAAACTGTCTGAGGAAAGCCGCTGCGGTGCACGCTCCGCCCCATTTGCTGCCGATATTTTTCAGGTCGGCAATTTTACTTTTCATTTCCTGTGCATACTCATCGCCGCTGGGCATAGGCCAGACCTTTTCACCGCTGTCCTCTGCTGCTCTTTGTAACTGTTTTACAAGAGTTTGGTCATTGCCCATAATCCCTGCCATATATTTTCCGAGAGCGACTCTGCAGGCCCCTGTCAGGGTTGCTATGTCAATAATTGTGTCGCAATTTTGCTTGACGGCATACGCGAGCGCATCAGCCAGAAGCATTCTACCTTCAGCATCGGTGTTGAGGACCTCAATGGTTTTACCGCCAAAGGCTGTTACGATGTCACCTGGCCGGTAGCTTGAGCCGCTCGGAAGATTTTCTGCCGATGGAATCAAACCAAATACGTTCAGCGGCAGGTCTAACTGGGCTGCTGCTTTTACTGCAACCATCACGGCTATTCCGCCTGTTTTGTCCAGCTTCATTTCATCCATATCCGTTGCCGGCTTGAGACTTATTCCGCCTGAATCGAAGGTTATTGCCTTGCCGACCAGCGCGACCGTATGGCTCGCTTTTGCCGCTTTACCGGCGGGGGTGTATTTTAGAAATATAAATCTGGGCTTGTTTTGCGAGCCGGAACCGACCGCAAGAGTCCCTCCCATACCCTGCGCAGCTAATTGCTTTTCGTCAAATACCGTGCAGGTTAGATTTTTTGAGCCGCGAGCCAATTCCTTTGCAGCTTCGGCCAATTTAGCTGGACTGATTATATTAGCCGGGCGATTTGCCAGTGTCCGAGCATAGCTCTGCAACTTACCAATAACAATTCCTGTCGAGAGTCCGCTACCTAACTTTTTGACCTTTGCGGCATCAGAATCAATTACCTCGACTTTAAGATGCTCAAGCCGTCCGTTTTCGCTTGAAGTTACAAACTCATCATAACGGTAGCTGCCGTAGTATGTCCCTTCCGCCATAGCCCTGGCCATCGCAGTTATGTCAAATCGTCCTGCGAATGGCTTATGCAGGGACAAGGCGAGATTCTCTACTTTTATTTCGACCGCTTTCTTTGCTGAGAGCGCAGCGGCCTTACGAATGGTATCGAGGGTCACTTTTTTCTTTTCACCTAAGCCGACCAGCAACACTCTCCTTGCGCCTATCCGGCCGTTGCCATATACAACTGAGCTGTCGCCTTCTTTTGCCTTAAAGTCCCCGAACTTAGTCAATCGCTCGATAGCACCGTCGAGTGAACTATTGAGCTGTGCGATTATTTTGTCGAGCACTTTAACATCAGAAAAAAGACCGACTGCGAGCATATCGGTCGAACATTTGCTAACATCAACGGCACGCGCTTTTAACTGAACATCAATAATCTCTTTCATTTTTTTGCGACCTCATATACCTTTTTTACTTTTTGTTTTCTTTTGTCCTGTGCTGAAGGTAGGTTTCGATAAATTCATCAAGCTCTCCATCCAGCACCGCCTGGACATTGCCGGTCTGGAGGCCGGTTCGATGGTCCTTTACCATTTGATAGGGCTGAAGGACATAGCTGCGTATCTGGTATCCCCAGGCGATTTCGCCCTTTTCGCTATAAAGCTTGGCAAGGTGGGCGTCTCGCTTTTGCTGCTCGAGCATATACAATCTTGCCTTGAGCATCTTGAGTGCCTCGGCCCTATTTTTGTGCTGGCTCCTTTCGTTCTGACACTGCACCACAATGCCTGTCGGGATATGCACAATCCGCACCGCCGAGTTGGTCTTATTTACATGCTGTCCCCCTGCCCCTCTGGCTCGATAAAAATCTATCTTTATTTCATCATCTTTTATTTCGATGTTTGTATCCTCATCAAATTCCGGTAAGCAATCGACCGCTGCGAAGCTGGTATGGCGCCTGCTTTGTGCATCGAATGGGCTAATTCTGACCAGCCGATGCACTCCCATTTCACAGGATAATTTTCCAAACGCATAAGGACCGGTGACCTGCAGGGTAATCGACCTTATTCCCGCTTCTTCGCCCGGCGTAATGTCAAGCTCTCGGTATTTGAATTTGTGTGAGTCAAAATATCGTGTGTACATCCTAAGGAGCATACTTACCCAGTCGCAGCTCTCCGTGCCGCCTGCGCCCGCGTGAATGCTGAAAAAGCAGTTTTTGGAATCTTCCGGCCGGGACAGAAGCCCTATCAATTCGATTTGCTCACATTTCTTTGTAAGCGAATTCAAATCATCCTGCAACTGCTCCAGCTCTTCCTGGTCCGAGTCGGTTGCAAGTTCCAATAATTCCTGAAAGTCCCTGACCTCGCGATGCAATTCTTCTACCGGCTCAACTATCGCCTTGACGGCGCTAAGCTGAGATACCACGGATTGGGCCGTCTCCGGGTTGTCCCAGAAGCCGGCCCTGGACATCTTCTGTTCAATCTGCTGAAGATGAGCTTTCTTGCCCGGCAGGTCAAAGCCAGTCCCGGATTTCCTTAATCCGGGCCGACAGTTTCGATATAGTCGATTTTAGTTCTGCAACTTCCATTTATTTGCCCTTATTTATGCGTTTTCAGCCTTCTGGCTGATAGTTACCGGGTTTTTATACCACATTACAGGGCCGAACGCAACCTGCTATTGGCCTGTTAAATTCTCAATTTTGCGTCCGGAATAGTCGAACCTTCAATATAGGTCTGTCGTAAAGAAATGGCAGGGGGGATTTGACGCATATTTTCCATATAAATTCCGGTAAGAATTTTCTGGACAATGTTCAACGGCATAAGTATAATTGCTAACTTGTAAATGGTTAACCTTTGGTTTTGTATTGAAAGCAGAGGTGATTTGCTATGGCACATAAAAAAGGACAAGGTTCTACAAAAAACGGCAGAGACAGCAATGCGAAATATAGAGGTATAAAGCTGTTTGCCGGCCAAACGGTAAGGACCGGCTCAATAATCATCCGGCAGTGTGGAACAAAGTTCTTCCCCGGCTCCAACGTTGGCATCGGCAAGGACTGGACATTGTTCGCTACCGCGGATGGGACGGTTCGTTTCCAGGGCCGAAAAGTCCACGTTGTCTGAAAAAAGAAAAAGATTTCTGTAATTGAAAAAGGATGGTTTTAACCATCCTTTTTTTATATATAAACACAATACGATATACGAAAGACGAGCGACGAAGGACGAGTATGTTTATAGACGAGGCAAAAATCTGGGTCAAAGCCGGGGACGGCGGCAACGGATGTGTCAGCTTCCGCCGGGAAAAGTTCATCCCAAAAGGCGGGCCGGACGGCGGCAACGGCGGAAAGGGAGGCGATGTATATTTTGTGGCCGACGAAAATCTCGATACCCTGATTGATTTTGTCGGCAAACATCACTGGCGCACCAAAAATGGTCAACCCGGCTCAAGTAACAATAAACACGGGGCGGATGGCCAGGACCTGACAATCAAAGTCCCGCCGGGCACGCTCATTTACGATGCCGACCTGGAGCTGCTCCTGAAAGACCTCAATGAGGCGGGGATGAAAGCTAAGGTCTGTCGTGGTGGAAGGGGCGGGAAAGGCAATAAGGTGTTTGCAACCTCGACAAATCAAACGCCGAGATACGCTGAACCGGGCAAAAAGGGTCAGGAAAGAAACATCCGGCTGGAATTAAAGCTCATCGCCGATGTCGGCATAGTCGGTATGCCTAACGCGGGCAAAAGCACGCTGATTTCTCGTTGCTCAGCCGCAAGGCCAAAAATCGCCGACTACCCTTTCACCACAACCGAGCCGGTATTAGGTATCGTCGAATTAAGCGACTACCGGCGGTTTGTTATGGCCGACATACCGGGCCTGATTGAAGGCGCTCACAAAGGGGCTGGACTTGGCTATGAATTCCTGAAACATATAGAAAGGACCCGAATAATTGTTCACATCCTTGACGTAATGCCGACAGACGGCTCCGACCCGGCAGCAAATTACAAAACCATCCGCAGCGAATTAGAGCATTACAGCAAAGCCCTCGCCAGCAAACAGGAGGTCATCGTCGCCAATAAAATAGACCTTGACCACGATGGGAAAAAGGTAAAGGCATTAAAAAGAAAGCTCAAAAAAGAGATTCACCCGATTTCAGCAGTTACCGGCCAAGGAATCAAAGAACTGGCGGAATTTCTGTGGCAAAAGATTAAAGAGACAAAAGCCGAAAAGTGAACTTATACAAAACGCATAGGCAACGACAAAAAGATGGAGGTGGGATTCATCCTACGGTTCATGGAAGATTTTCGAGGTCGGCTAAATCACTGTGTCTGCCAGAGGCCTTCTTGTTGGCTTTCAGGTATTTTAAGCTAATCAAGTTGACTTTCACGCCGTCCAGAACATCCACGACCCGCTGGGCGTAACATTCACTGAAATTGACACCGGAAACCGTCGTGGCAAGCTCTATCCTGACAGGCGGCACACCCAGACGGATGACCTGCCATTCTTTCAAAAACAATTGCGGCGATAATTCGGGAAGGTCGAAGCCGAATTCTTTCAGGACTGTAACTATCCTTTCTGAATTGGCCGGATGCATAGCTATCCAGATATCCATATCGGCGGTAGCCCGCGGATAACCATAATAACCGACCGCATATCCGCCGATAAGCAAATACTCAACCTTATGAGCGGCCAGTAATT
>CAZKOQ010000154.1:0-7594 GCA_964554425.1 uncultured Pirellulales bacterium
TGGATACCGCCCAGTGACAAGATGAGGGGTCAGATACCGCCCGGAGTGCCTTATGGGAGAACCGACTCGGTGCTCATAAACGACGGCGTCAGCACCGCCCCGCCCCCGCCTCCGCCAAAAGATCCAAGGAGATGTTTCACTGCTGATACGCCGGTGTGGGTGGATGGCTCGCTTGTGCAAATCTCCAAGGTTACAGCGGGTCAAACGGTCAGCAAGACCAAGTGCTTAGCAGGGGCCACCGACCAAATCGAAGCCGTTCAGGAGCACGAGGGCACGTTCGAGTGCCGTGACATTACCCTTGAGAACGGCAACACCATCAGTGTGGTGTCTTCACACTGCTTTATGCTTGATGGCGGGCGGTGGATTGCCGCACAGGACCTCAAGACAGGCCTGAAGCTAAAATCCCTTAACGGGCCGGTCGGCATCAAGAGCGTTACGATGCGCAGCCAGCCGTATGTCGGCAAGGTTTATAACCTTAAGATTAGGAATTCAGACCAATATATGGTCGGCAACGACGGCGTCTTTGTGCGTGATTTCTAAGCCATCTCTACAAAAGATTGTCTGCAGGCGGCCTTGTGTTCACGCACAAGGCCGCCTGTCGGCTCTTTGAAAATTTAACAAGCATCCGAAAAACCAGGCGAGATTTGCTTGACAGGGAAGCTGTGTTGTGGTAACATTAGAATAGAGACAGGCAGGACCAGAAAGCTTATTATACTTTCAGTCGTTATTATTTTTGTTTTTTGTCTCAATTCTTACAAATCCTACCTGCTCGATAAAGAGCTTCTTTTACAATTCGGCCTGGATTGTTAGGCGATGGCTAATAGTGCGTGGATTCTGCGCCGGCGCTTAAAGTAGTAAAGGCGGGGTTTGAAAAACTGCTCTATAATCTAAGCTGCCATCAGACGTTTGGCTTGTTTTTTCATTTCACACAATAGACCCGCCGGGAAAGAAACAATCTTTCGAGATTGCATTACGTCATCCGGCTGGCGCCGACTTCAAACAAGACCTATTTCGCCTGCTGTTTGCGGAACTGGTTGGGCGAATTTGAGTTAGCCGACCGTTTCTAAGCGGAAAAGAAATGAAACGATGGAGATTCGCGATGGAACAGCGATTGGCGATATCGGCTCCTGGATTTATTGTGCAGGGTGTGTTGCCGATGATTTGTCGTTCTAATTTATCGAAATTGTCTAAGTGTGCTTAGGGCGGTCGTGTGTGCGAATCTCCGAATAAGTTAAGGAGAAAGAAAATGAAGACGAAAGCATTCACATTAGTTGAGCTATTGGTCGTTATTGCGATCATAGCGCTGCTGATGGGCATACTGATGCCTGCCCTTGCGAAGGTCAGACAGGTTGCCTATCGACTGGCCTGCGGGACGAACCTGTCAGGCATAGGCAAGGCGATGCTTATTTACGCCAACGATTACGACGATGAGCTGCCACGTGCGGGTGGACCCAGCAGCACCTTAGGTTCGGTTGTCTGGAGCGCCGCTGACCGGTATAACGCTTACGGTTTAACCGGCGGTCGCCCAGGCACTGCAAGCATTACATCCAACTTCTATCTTCTGATAAAGTTCGCAGAGGTAACACCCAAGTCGTTTGTGTGCAAAGGCGATTCCTCGACCACCGAGTTTAAGCTAAGAGAGGCGGGGCTTTTGCCGAATCCGAACTTTGAGCTTATAGACGCCTGGGACTTTGGTCCTGAGCCAGCCAAGTATTGCAGCTACTCCTACCATTATCCATTTGGCAAATATGCCTTGAAAGCATCCGGTGAGCCGGGGATGGCCGTAGCAGCCGACCGCAATCCGTGGATAGCTCCGCCCGGTGGGACGGCGAAGGATTTCTCGAAGTTTAATCCTGCTCTCGGTAGCACGCCTGAGCAGCAAAAGTTCGGCAATTCTATTTCTCACCAGGACGATGGGCAGAATGTGCTGTTCCTGGATGGGCACGTGAACTTTGAGAAGCGGACCTTTTGTAGCGTTGAGGATGACAACATCTATACATATTGGTCTGGGCTGGATAAGAGAAGAGGTGGGGCCCCAACTACCAGCGCATACACACCTGCAGATAAAAATGATTCGCTGCTTCTGAATGATGGGTTGGGGACACAGCAAATTATAAGGAAGTGAACCTTTACAAAGCCGGTTATTCGCAGGACTGGTTTATAGCTGGTAGCCAGATGATGCTGTGGCAGCATTTTATTTGTCAATAAGCGGCCTTGTGCGGCGGAGCATAAGGCCGCTTTTTCTATTGATTATTGATAATTGAAAGACAAGCCACCGGCTGGGGAAAATAGCATGGTCGAGAGGTTTGCATTTACGTGGGATTTGTGTTAGATTTTATTTCCGAATTTTCAAGGAAAACAAAATTGGGCAAAACAATTATCTATAAGATACTTGGTGAGCACCTGGTTGAGGGCAAGCTGGCCGCCGGTGGAGAAATCGGAATTAGGATTGACCAGAGCCTTACGCAAGATGCTACGGGAACGACGGCATTTTTGCTGTTCGAATCTATGGGGACAGACAGGGTCAGAACCGATTTGTCGGTCAGCTATATCGACCACAATATGGCCGGGTTTGGACCTGAGAACCATAACGACCATTTGTATCTGCAAACGGCTGCTGCAAGGTATGGAGTTTATCATTCGCGAGCAGGCAACGGTATCTGTCACCAGGTTCATTTAGAACGCTTCGCTATGCCTGGGGCGACACTATTGGGCAGCGATTCACATACGCCTACCGCAGGCGGAATCGGTATGCTGGCTATTGGAGCCGGCGGGCTGGACGTGGCGGCGGTGATGGGAGGCGGGCCGTTCTACCTTAAATGCCCAAAGGTCCTGGGTGTGAAACTGACAGGTAGATTGAACGACTGGGTGGCTGCCAAGGATGTGATACTTAAGCTGCTGGGAGAACTTACGACAAAAGGCAATGTTGGCTGGGCAGTTGAGTATTTCGGAGAAGGCGCTTCGAGCTTAACTATCCCGCAGCGGGCTACAATAACCAATATGGGAGCAGAGCTGGGCGTTACTACAAGTATCTTCGGCAGCGATGAACAGACAAGAAGATTTCTGGCTGCACACAAACGTGAAGGGAACTATCGGCCATTAGCGGCGGACACCGATGCGAAATATACCCGCGTTATTGAGATAGATATGTCGAGATTAGAGCCGATGGCGGCATGCCCATCTTCGCCGGATAATGTCAAAACGGTCAAAGAAATCGTCGGCTGCAAAGTAGGACAGGTAATAATAGGCAGTTGCACAAATTCAAGCTACGCTGACTTGATGATGGCAGCGCGGGTGCTAAAGGGACGGCGAATAAATAATATGGTTGAGTTCGCTATCGCTCCCGGCAGCAGAGAGGTCCTTAATATGCTGGCGAAAAACGGAGCTCTGGCAGATATGATTGAGGCCGGTGCGAGAATTCTGGAATCGGCTTGCGGGCCTTGCATTGGGCAGGGTCTTTCACCGGCGGACGGCATGGTGAGCTTGCGGACATTCAACAGAAACTTCCCCGGCAGAAGCGGCACAAAGAATGATAAGATTTATCTGGTCAGTCCTGAGACGGCAATTGCTTCTGTTACGACCGGCGAGATTACCGACCCGCGAGACCTGCCTAAATTATTGGGTATAGAATATCCAAAGATTGAATTGCCGGAGAAATTTATCGTCGATGACAATATGGTAGAAAAGCCATTAAGCGAGAAAGATGCGGTGAAGGTCAAGGTTTTACGAGGGCCGACGATTGTTGTGCCTCAGATGCCGGCTCAATTGCCTGAGAAGCTAAAAGGCAAAGTGCTGATTAAGTGCAGCGATAAGATAACGACCGACGATATTATGCCGGCAGGGGTCTTCTTGAAGCTTCGTTCAAATGTGCCGGAGTATGCCAAGGTCATCTTCAACCGCTTCAATGAAGATGGCAAGCCAACATTTGCCCAGCGGGCGATGGCGTTAAAAGAAAAATCGACGGGCGGTATTATTGTCGCCGGTGAAAGCTACGGGCAGGGGTCATCGAGAGAGCATGCAGCCCTTTGTCCATCGTATCTTGGTGTTCAGGCAATAATCGCCAAAAGTGTCGAGCGGATTCACAGAGCCAATTTGATTAACTTCTGCATTGTGCCCATAGAATTTGCCGACTTGGCTGACTATGACAAAATCGAACGCGAAGACGAGCTGGTAATCGACAATCTGCTATATGCAATAAAAAGCAGCGGCGAGGTAAAGATTTTGGACGTAACCCGCTCGTTTTGCTTTGTCGGCGAGCTGGAGCTTTCCAAAAGAGAGAGGGACATATTACTTTCGGGAGGGCTTTTAAGTTATACGCGGAAGAAAGCAGGTGAGTAAAAAGACAGTAACCATATTCGGGACGGGCAGAGCCAAGCCAGAGGATACATCTTACAAGCTGGCATATCAGACAGGAAAGCTGCTGGCAGAGGGGGGTTTTGCCATTGCCAACGGCGGATACGGCGGAACGATGCTGGCGGCAGCCAAGGGAGCGGCGGAGGCGGGCGGCGAGGTTATCGGCGTTACGTGCTCGGCTTTTAAGGGAAGCTGCGCCAACGAATATATTACTCGCGAGATTGTAACCGGCTCGTTCGATGAGCGACTTGATACGCTGATAAAACTTGGGCAGGCGTATATTGTGCTGCCGGGCGGGACAGGGACGCTATTGGAATTGGCGAAGGTGTGGGAGTTAAAAAATAAGGGCTTTCTGGCAGCGAGTAAACCGATTATACTTGTAGGCGGATTCTGGAAGCCGCTGCTCGATTTGGTTGCAACAGATGACCAGGATAGCGCCAAGTATGTCAAATTCGCAGATAGGCCGGAACAAGCCGTTCGATTGATTCCGCCAAACGAAGGCGGAACTTCGATATTGATAATTGATGATTGATTATTGGGAAAGTTAATACAATCCTACAGATGAGAAATAGACTTCCAATAGTAGCAATAGGACTTTTGGTAACTGCCGGTGCGTTTGGAGCACAATCGGCCAGAGAGGGTCTGCTGCAGGATGGTTTTGTCTTGACCGGAATTGACGGCAAGGTCTGTGGCCCCGACAGCAACGACACCTGGTTTTTTCAGCTTGGCACAGATGCTAATGACGGCAAAAACATCGCCAAAGCGGGAACGAAAATAGAACTTTTGCCATCAGCGACACTTGAAAATTTGACTGCTGATGTTAATGAGACCGTCTTGGGTCGGACCGGCTACCGGCTCTGGGGAAGGGTTACAAAGTATAAAGGCAGGAACTATATATTTCCGGTCTATTTTTTTGCTCTGGTTAGGGTAGCTCCTCCGCCCCCAAAGGCGGAAGAACCGAATGAGTCGATGGAAAAAACTGTGACCGAAGCGAATATTCCGCCAAAAGAGATTATCCCCGGGGACGTCATCGGGCCAAACGATATTCTGGAAATACCACAGGAGATAATAGAAAAGCTCAAGACCAAAGAGATGATTCAGCCGGGAAGACTAAAAGAGATGCCGGCAGAAGTGAACGACCTTAAGAAGGATTCCGCTATCCGGGAAGCCGCAGCGGAAACGAAGCTTGAAGTAAGGCCGAAATCAGGGCAGGATTCCATTCTTGTTGATAGGACTGCTTTCCTGAGCAAACAAGGTAACTGGTATGTCTTTGCTATGGATGCTCTTGGTCGAAATGCCCCCCTTGCTGAAGGCGGGTCCTTGCGGTTGTTGCCGTGTGAGGCGCTGGAGCTTACGGAGCAGAGGCAATCCATTGAGCCGGAGCCGGCGCCATTTAAGATAGCCGGCATTATGACTAAATATAAAGGCAGGCATTATCTTTTGCTTCAGAAGGCAACACGGGTTTATAACTATGGCAACTTCGGAAGGTAAGAATAAGAATTAGCCACAAAGGCACAAAGACACAAAAAAGGTAGAAAATAATTGTGTTTGAAGAACTCGATAAAATCCTGATTTCTGCGCGAGACCCAGATTTTAGGGAACAATTGCAGCAGTTGCACTGGAAGCTGTTGCGCGAGGCCAGATTTGGGGGATTTGACGAAGAAAGCAAGGTCAATCGCCAGAAAGTTTTGGATATCGTTCGCAATGTTGACAAACGTGGATATGAAGCCGTAAGGGAATATACAAACAAATACGATGGAGTGGATATACCCCCCGAAGAATTTCGTGTGAGCAAAAGAGTTCTAGAGAAAGCTCACAAAGAAATTGACAAAGACCTTCTGGCGTTAATTCGTCAGGCAATTAAAAATGTAGGGAAATATCAAACTGAAATATACATCGGCAATTTCAAGCATCCCGGAATCAAATATACGGCGATACAAAGGGTTGGGATTTGTGTGCCGGGTGCTTCTGCTCCGTTGCCTTCTACAGTGATAATGACAGCAGTTCCCGCCCAGGTAGCTGGCGTAAGGGAAATTGTTATAGTTTCCCCACCGAGACACAATAAGGACATACATCCAGTTACTTTAGCAGTTTGCTGCGAACTGGGAATCGACGAGGTTTACAGGGTCGGTGGTGCACAAGCAGTGGCGGCCTTGGTCACTATTGCCAAGGTCAACAAGATTGTCGGACCAGGTAATAAGTGGGTTCAGACCGCAAAGCTGATCGAATTTGGATATGTTGGTATCGATTCAGTAGCTGGGCCGAGCGAAGTCCTGATAATTGCAAATGAAAAAGCAACTCCTGCATGGGTGGCCGCTGATATGCTAAGTCAAGCCGAACACGATCCCGGCAGTGCCGTGATGTTTACCGATTCGCAGAAACTTGCCGAAAGGGTTCTCGCAGAAGTCAAAAAACAGTTAGAGCGACTGGACCGAAAAGAAGGGACAAAGAGGTGCTTGTTAGAATTTAGCAAAATCGTCGTTTTTAATAATGTGGAGGATATGATTTCGGCTGCGAATGATTTCGCGCCGGAACACCTGGAGATTCAGTGTGGTGAAAAGAGTAGAGAAATTGCAGATAAAATAGAAAATGCAGGTGCGATATTTATTGGTGATTATTCACCAGTGGCAGTAGGTGACTACTGGGCGGGCCCAAGTCATACACTGCCGACGGGGACTAGTGCGAAATTTTCCAGCGCGTTGAGCGCCAACGACTTTATCAAATCGACGAGTATTATCGAATATAGCAAAGAACAATTAGCCAAAAGTGCGGAGGATATTATTCGGTTAGCGGAGGCGGAGGGACTCGATGCGCACGCGAAGAGCGTAAAGATACGGCAGAATGACATTTTGCGGAATTCTGATTAATTGGGACGACAAAGCAATCCCGGCAGCTATAAACTTGAGATTGCCGCGGCCTGCTTCGCAGGCCTCGCAATGACAGTTTGTTCTACACTTCCCAGTTAAGTTTATTCTTATAGCGCCAGTAGAAGCGGCCTAAAAGATGTGCTGCAACCAGTGCAAGGTAAAGATTGAAGCAGTGAATCACAAAAGAAAAGACCAGCGATTGTGGTGCTGCGGATGCGATTTTGCCAATCAAAAAACCTACCAACACGAATACAATAACCATAGCGCAATACGGGAAGAACGTTCTGAGTATAGAGCCGATAAGCAGGATAGGGTTAATGCCGGAAAAAGAGTCGAACACAATCACAGATAATAAACCCATCGGGAAAAAGAAT
>CAZKOQ010000155.1:0-7587 GCA_964554425.1 uncultured Pirellulales bacterium
CTATCATCCGCGGCTGTGCCATCAAAGCGATGAATGCTCAGAGCATTGATGACCCGGAGTGCAAGCCGATTATGGAGCTGTTGAAGGTGATGGATGAGTATATCCCTGTTCCGCAGCGAGAGGTTGAAAAGCCGTTTCTTATGCCGGTTGAAGACGTTTTCAGTATTAAAGGCCGCGGCACCGTTGGCACAGGAAGGGTTGACCGCGGTAAAGTCCATGTCGGAGAGGAAATTGAAATCGTTGGGCTTTCAAAAGAAATCCGTAAGACGGTCGTTACCGGCGTGGAGATGTTTAATAAGACGCTTGACGAGGGCATGGCCGGCGATAACATCGGCGTGCTTCTGCGCGGCATCGAGAAGAAAGAATTGGAGAGAGGCCAGGTCATTGCCGCACCCGGCAGTATCACGCCGCACACAAAGTTTGAGGCCGAGGTCTATGTCCTGACCAAAGAAGAAGGCGGTCGTCATACGCCGTTCTTCCCCGGCTATAAGCCGCAGTTCTATTTCAGAACAACCGACATCACAGGCGGCGTTCTGGCCCTCAAAAGCAGGGACGGCAAAACCGCAGAGATGTGTATGCCGGGTGACAACATAGCGATGGAGGTGGAGATTATCGCTCCGATTGCTATGGAATCCCAGCTTCGCTTTGCTGTTCGTGAAGGCGGCCGGACCGTGGGTGCAGGCGTTGTAACTAAGATTCTTGCCTAAGCATCTCGCAACAACTGCTCAGGTGCGAGCGCCAAAGTAAAGGCGCCCGCATAAGGCAGAGCGTATCTGTGCAGATAAAGGCAAAGTAAGCAGGGCTTGTTAAGCAAACCGAAACGCCTGGCAAAAATAGACTACTATGGCTAAAAAGAAAAGTAAAAGGGAGGATGTTTGGCTTGAGTGCAGTGAGTGTGGCCAGCGAAACTACCGCACAAGCACCAGCACTGCTGAGGGCGCACCCAAGCTGGAACTCAAAAAGTTTTGCAGGAAGCAACGCAAGCGCACTGTCCATAAGGTGCGACGTAAATAGAAGTGCCGCACCTTTCGGTGGCAGGATAGCAACGATAGGCCAGTAGCTCAATTGGCAGAGCGTCGGTCTCCAAAACCGAAGGTTGCGGGTTCGATTCCTGCCTGGCCTGGTTTGAGCAAGGATAGACGCCGGGAAGAATCGGCGGCACAAGGCAATAAGGATTTTGTTGTATGGTTTTTAATATCTATAAACGCGGGCAGGGCAAATACACACGGCTCGGCAGCGGGTTCGGTGCGGCAATAGTTGCAGCGCTGGGCTGCTTCAAGTTATACCAGAGATTACAGGGCAGCGAACTGGGATTGTGGATAGAAACAATGCTGCCTGTCGGCGTTTTTGTCGTTCTGTGTTTTGTGATTTTCTGGCTGGCCAATAAACCTTCAATTGCGGATTTCTTTGTCTCATCCGAAGGCGAAATGAAAAAGGTTAGCTGGTCGAGCAAGACGGAAGTGGCGGTATCCACGTTCATTGTTATTGTGGTTGTGATTATTATGGCGGCGCTGCTGGGGCTGACGGATTTGGGGTTCCTGTTCTTCTTCGACTGGCTTGGAATTAGACCGTCGGCCTGAAGGGTGTGAAGCCCATTTTGAACCGCACATCATATACCGAACAAAAGGCAAGGCAAGATATGCGTTGGTACGTTTTACGTGTTGCAGCCAATAGGGAAGTGCAGGTCAAAGACGCCCTCAAGGAGAAACTTGAAAAAGAGGGGGTGAGCGATGTCATCGGCAAGATAGAAGTTCCTGTTGAGCAGATTAAGCGTATCCGGGGTAATAAGCAGACTATTTATAAGCGAAAGCTGTATCCCGGCTATGTGTTTGTGGAGATGGAAGCGACCACTGATGGGCGTGTGCCGGAAAAGGCCTGGTTTATGATTAAGGGAACCGCCGGCGTCGGCGACTTCATCGGCACCGAGGGATTCCCTACGCCAATGCGTGATACGGATGTGGCGAAGATGCTTCTGGAGGCGGAAAGACCCGAAGAGGCACCGAGCATAAAAGTCGAGTTCAAAAAGGGCGATATGATTAAGATTCGGGAGGGTCCGTTTGAGAACTTTGAAGGGGTGGTTGATTCGATTGACAGCGAGCGAGGAATCGTGAAGGTGATTGTTACGATATTTGGCCGGAGCACCCCCCTTGACATCGAGTACTGGCAGATTGAAAAATTATGATTCAGCGGATTCGCAACGAAGACACGAAGTCACAAAGAAATTATGAGTTGAAAAACTTTGTGTCTTGGTGCCTTGGTGGCAGAAAGAAAAAGGGTCGAAAATTAAAAGGTTAGCAATGGCAAAAGGGAAAAAAGAAGTAGCGGTAAAGATTAAATTGCAGGCGCCCGGCGGACAGGCGACACCTGCTCCGCCGGTAGGGCCTGCGCTGGGACAGCACGGGGTTAATATCGGCCAGTTTGTCTCACAGTTTAATGAGCGAACAAAGAGCTTTAACGGGACGATAGTGCCGGTTGTGGTAACCGTCTATAAGGACAAAAGTTTTATCTTTGAGGTGAAAAGTCCGCCGGCGGCGGTTCTGCTCAAAGAGGCCGCCCAGATAGCCAAGGGCAGCGGCGTCCCCAATAAGGAAAAAGTCGGAAAAGTCAGCAAAGAGCAAATTCGCAAAATCGCGGAGACTAAGTTCAAGGATTTGAATGCGTATAGTATTGAGCAGGCCGAGAAGATTATCAGAGGCACTGCCCGAAGTATGGGTGTGGAGATTGAGTAGTAGCGAACGCAGCAGCCGGCGAGCTGCTGTGGGCCGGTTAAGATAAAACTTGGGAACGTCATTATGAGATTTAGAAGCAAGAGATACAAAAAAGAGGCAGAGCAAATGACAGAAGGGCCGGTCGCTTTGACTGAGGCCGTTGAGAAAGTCAAATCCTTCAAGTCGCTGAAATTCGACCAGAGTATCGAGTGTGTGCTGCATCTGGGTATTGACACAAAACAATCAGACCAGCTGGTCAGGGGCTCACTATCTTTGCCGCACGGCGTAGGCAAACAAAAAAAGGTTATCGCCTTCTGCAACGAAGCAGATGTCGAGACGGCAAAGAAAGCTGGGGCCATCGAGGCCGGCTGCGAGGAGCTGATAAAGAAAATCACGGACGGCTGGATGGACTTTGACGTGGCGATTGCCTCGCCCAAGGTTATGAGCAAGGTGGGAAAACTTGGACGGATTCTGGGGCCTCAGGGGAAGATGCCAACCCCCAAAAATGGCACGGTTACGGACAACATCCCGACCGCAGTTGCCGAGTTCACTGCCGGTAAAATTGAGTTCAAAAACGATGCTGGCGGCAATGTTCATGTGGCGGTCGGCAAGCAAAGCTTTGACTCTCAAAAACTCATAGAGAATATTGATGCGTTTGTTTCGCATATAAAAAAAATCAAACCGACAACAGCAAAGGGCACGTATATAAAGAAGATGTGTTTATCCGCGACGATGAGCCCGAGTGTTACGGTCGCCATGTAGCACGGTCTTGAAGCCCCGCCGTAAGGCGTCCTGTGGAGTGAAGACACGGCCAAGCTTGCCCTGAGCGTAGTCGAAGGAATGGCCGTGCCACTAACTGATTCTGTGGCGGGCTGATATAAGCAGGTGATTAGGATGAGCAAGTTCGTAAAGAATCTATTACAGTCGGAACTGGAAAAGAAAATCGCTGACGAAAAAATCAAGGACTTTCTGGTCGTCAGCACAATAGGAGTCGGCGGGATTGACAATAACGTCATTCGGGGCCGGCTCAAAGAAAAGGGCATAAGGATAGTGGTCGTTAAGAATTCTCTTTTCAAAAGGGCGTTATCTGCCTGCAAGATGGAGCCGGCGTCAGCTCTGTTCAACGGTCCATGTGCTATCGCCTACGGCGGCGACACTGTTGTCGATGTCGCAAAGGCGATGGTTGACTGGGGCAAGAAGGTCCCCGCAATAGTGATTAAAGGGGCCTTTCTTGACGGTCTGGCGCTGGATGCAAAGCAAGCAGAGGCAATCTCGAAGATGCCGACACGGACAGAACTGCTGGGCAGCATTGTTACTTTGACACAGTCGGTCGCAGCCAGATTAGCTGCGAGCTTCATCGCTCCGGCAGGCGTCATCGCGGGCTGTGTCAAAACCATTACGGAAAAGCCGGAAAAACAGGCGGCATAACAGATTCCAAACTGGATGGTATAAGTCAAGATATTGTGGATTGCTTGCGTGGCTGCCCCGCCAATGGCGGGTTAAACGGGATGGTGTAGTCCCGACTACCACCGGGCGTAAGAATAAAAGGAGTCCATAGAAATGGCAGAACAAGAGACGAAAGAGACTAAGGAAACGAAAGAAGCCCCTGTAGCTAAAGAGACAAAGAAATGGAGCGATGAGATTAAGAAGCTTGGCGACAAGATAGTCGGCTTGACACTGCTGCAGGCCAAAGAGCTTGCTGATTATCTCAAGCAAGAATACGGCATCGAGCCGGCCGCATCCGGGGCCGTTATGATGGCGGGTCCTGCTGCAGCGGGCGGGGCGGCTGAGCAGAAGGAGGAGAAAACAACCTTTGACGTAGTCCTCAAGCAATTTGGCGACAAGAAGATTCAGGTCATCAAGGAAGTAAGGGCCCTGACAGGGCTGGGATTGAAAGAGGCCAAAGACCTTGTCGAAGGCGTCCCCAAGCCGGTCAAGAAAGACGTCAGCAAAGAAGAGGCAGAGGCCGCGAAGAAGCAGATTGAAGATGCCGGTGGGGTGGTTGAAATAGTGTAAGCTAAAAAAGGGGTGAATTGTGTAGTGTATCTGCCTCTGTGGGATTGGCGGATGCACCAAAACCTGTCGAAAGTAGTTTAACAGCTCAAGCCGCCAGACGAATGGCGGATAAAACCAAGGAGCGTCAAATGGCTTTACAAACGGTTCGTACCTTTGGAAAAGTCCGGGAAGCCATTGAGATACCGGACCTGGTGGCCATACAAAGAAAGAGCTACGAGCAGTTTTTGCAAATGGACTCAGCACCGAATAGAAGAAAGTGTATCGGTCTGGAGGCGATTTTCCGCGAGACGTTTCCTATCGAAAGCTACGATAAAAGTATGCGGCTGGAGTATCTTTACTACGAGCTTGAAAAGCCGCATCACACGCCCACTCAGTGCCGACAGTTGCGGCTGACATACGGATACCCGATGAAAATCTCCTGTCGGCTCAAGAGTAAAGACGGCGCAGATTTGGCTGAGCAGTCAATGTATCTCGGCGAAATCCCCGTTATGATGGGAGGCGGTGAGTTTATCATTAACGGTGCCGTCCGCGTGATAGTGAGCCAACTGCACCGAAGCCCCGGCGTAGATTTTCTCATCGAGAGCAAGGAGGGCGACAGGGTCCTCCACGGCGGCAGAATTATCCCGGAACGTGGAAGCTGGATAGAGATAAGCGTTACCCACAGAGACATTATGGTCGTCAGAATCGACCAGTCGAGCAAGATACCTGCGACAGTTTTCCTTCGGGCGATAGAGCCGGGCTACGGGACAAGCGATAAGATTCTTCGTCTTTTCTATCCGACAAAGACCGTTCCAATAAGCAGACTTACATACGGTATGTGGGCGGTTACGCCGATAGCCGACCCGGTTACAGGCGAAGTAATTGTAAAGGCAGGCGCACAGATTGGCGACAAGATCTCCTTAATCCAGTCATCATTGGCAAAAAGTGAAGCTGAAAGCCGTAGCAAGGGTAGAAAGTCCAAACATTCTTCCGGCGATTCTGAGGTTGAAGTTATTGACGAGGTCCGCGACTCACTTATCTTGAATACCCTTGCCGATGACGATTGCCCCAGCCACGAGCAGGCACTGTTGAAATTCTATTTAAGATTGAGGCCGGGCAACCCGCCCAATGAGGAGAAGGCAAAAATTTTCTTTGCGGAGAAATTTTTTGATTCAAACCGTTACCGTCTGGGTAAAGTCGGCAGATTCCGCCTCAACCGCAAATTTGGCCAGAGTGGAGGGACCATCAGATCTCTAGACGAGTTCTTTGACCGCGCACAGATTGGTTTTGTACTTGTGGACCATTTTGAAGAGCCAAAAGGCTCGGACGCTAAGCGATTGGAAGGATTTCTAAACTTATTGGAAGGCCAGGCTATTCTTTCTTATCCAGATAAGGAAGGCATTCCGGGATCAAAAGATTATATGCCTTTCTTCAACGTGCAAAATCCCAAGAATTTTGATGGAAGAGAATTGGTTCCGGAAAAGTTTAAACAGGAGTGGGCAAAGGCTATTGTTGAAAACCAACGTCTTGAAACGAAGCTTAAAGTTCTTACGGAAGCTCCTCAGTGGATTGCTGCAAAAGATGCAAACAGAGCTCCAAAGAAGCCGGGGGTATATGTTTTCAAGGTCGGCGGGCGCGTTGTTTATGTTGGACAAGCAGGCTACCGTGACGGGGAGGGCTTGCGTGACAGGTTGTGGAACTGTCACATTAAGAACACGAAACCATCTTCTTTTCACGATCACTTGTATGAGTTTTTTGATAGCGGGGGTGTGTTAGAAGTCCCCGAACCGACGGAGATGACACTTCAACCCGAAGATTTTCTCAACACAATGAAATACATAATGGCTTTGCGAAACAACCAGGGCGAAATTGACGACATCGACCACCTGGGTAACAGACGGCTTCGCACGATTGATGAGCTTGCTGCAGACGAAATCAGAAAGGGACTGCTGAAGCTGCGAAAGACCGTCCAGGAGAGGATGAGCTACAAAAGAGAAGCCAGCGAGCCGCTGCGAGTTGCGGACCTGATAAATTCCAAGAGCGTCTCCAGCAGCATTAACTATTTCTTTGGTCGCGGCGAGCTTAGCCAGGTCGTTGACCAGACAAATGCACTAAGCCAGCTCACGCACGAAAGGCGGCTTTCTGCTCTTGGACCTGGCGGATTAAATAGAAGGAGAGCAGGATTTGAAGTCCGTGATGTCCACATAAGCCACTATGGCAGGATCTGCCCCATTGAGACGCCGGAGGGCACAAATATCGGATTGATAGCATCGCTGGCTATTTTTGCAACGATAGATGAATATGGATTTCTGCTTACGCCTTATCGAAAGGTCAAAAACGGGAAGATGACCGATGAAGTCGCGTATCTGCGGGCAGATGAGGAAATGAAGGCGATATTTGCTCCGCCAAGCGCTGTTGACCCGCAGACAAGCAAGATTCAGGAGGGACTGGTGCTTGCAAGAAGACAGGGTGAGCTTGCCCATGTTGCAAGAGAGGAGGTTGATTATGTTGACATTTCGCCGAAGCAGACTGTCGGCGTTTCGGCTGCGCTGATACCGTTCCTCGAACACGATGATGCAAACAGGGCCTTAATGGGCTCGAATATGCAGAGACAGGCAGTGCCGTTATTGAAGCCGGATACGACTCTGGTTGCCACGGGAATGGAGAAGATTGTCGGACAAAACTCAAGTATGGTTGTGCGTGCTGAGACCGGCGGAACGGTTACCGCCGTGGATACCAGCGAGGTAGTCATAAATCATACGGACGAGTATAAGCTCGAAAAATTTGTCGGATTGAATGAAAGGACCTGCCTTAATCAAAAGCCCGTTGTCAAACTCGGCGACAGGGTTCAGAAAGGCCAGGTCATAGCAGACGGCGGCGGGAC
>CAZKOQ010000156.1:0-7586 GCA_964554425.1 uncultured Pirellulales bacterium
TGCGATGTTGACCGGCAGCGTGCAGCACCGACATTCAAACGCTACCCCAAGGCCAAAACATACGCCGACTTCAGGAAAATGCTGGAGGAACGAAAAGACATCGATGCCGTCATAGTCGCAACGCCCGACCATATACACGCCCCGGCAACTATGATGGCAATTAAAATGGGTAAGCACGTTTATTGCGAAAAACCGCTGACGCACTCCGTCTATGAGGCACGAATGATTGCCCAGGCCGCACGCGAACACAAGGTCGCCACCCAGATGGGCATCCAGGGCCATTCAGGCGAGGGCATTCGTTTGTTATGTGAGTGGATTTGGGACGGTGCCATCGGACCGGTTCGAGAGGTCCATAGCTGGACCGATAGGCCCGGCAACTGGTGGCCGCAGGGCATCCCCCGACCAAAAGACACACCTGCACCCCCATCAACACTGGACTGGGACCTGTGGCTGGGCCCGGCACCACATCGGCCATATAATCCTGCTTATGTGCCATTCAAATGGCGCGGCTGGTGGGACTTCGGCACAGGCCCTCTCGGTGATATGGGCATCCATAACTGCTCGCCGATTTTCTGGGCACTGAAGCTCGGTCATCCGACCAGTGTGGAGGTTATCTCACAGGAAGGTAACAACGAAGAGACGGGCCCGACGAAGGCAATAGTCCGCTATGAATTCCCTGCCCGCGACCCCGCCGGAGGCGGGTCTGTTCCAGTGCAGGGCTTCGCCCTGCTGCCGCCTGTAACATTAACTTGGTATGATGGCGGCAATATGCCTCCACGCCCGGAAGAACTGGAGCCCGACCGCCGGCTCGGCGATAACGACGGCGGCTCGCTGCTTATCGGCGATAAAGGCAAAATCCTCGCCCCCGGCTGGTGTGCAGAAAGCCCGCGGCTGATACCTGAGTCAAAAATGAAAGAATACAAGCTGCCACCAAAAACCATCCCTCGCTCGCCCGGCCATCACCAGGAATGGATAAACGCCTGCAAAGGAGGCCCACCGCCTACCGCAAACTTTGACTTCTCAGGCCTAATAACTGAAGTGATGCTGTTGGGCAACGTCGCCATCCGCACAGGCCAAAAACTGTTATGGGATGGGCCGAATATGAAGATTACCAACATACCGGAGGCCAACAAATTCCTCCGCCGTCGGTATCGCCAGGGCTGGACACTGTGAAGCAAGCCCTTTTGGCTGTGGTCACGGGCTTCCAGCCCGTGAATTTTTTTTACGCACCTTCACGGACAGGATGTCCGTGATACGTTGCCCGAACTGTTCGCCTGCCATATTGACGAACCGCAATCCAGACGATATGATATAATTGTTGTAGAAACCTCTGATTGCCCAAGCTGTTCAGGGGCATAATTATTCATTCAATAAATATAAATTGTATGTTGTATAGTCCCGATAAGCCGGGATGTGCAAAGAATTGTTCGGGGTATCTCTATGAAGCTGGAGATGAGAGGCGATATGCGGATGGAGCAGCGAATGAAGCTCGCTCCGCATATGATTCAATCAATGGAGATTCTCCAGCTTCCAATCCTTGCTCTCCAGGAAAGAATCGAACAGGAGCTCAACACCAACCCTGTCCTCGAAATTTCAGAACCCGACAATCCTGAGCCAGCCGCCCCTGTTGAAGAAGAGGTCCAGGACAATATAGATGAAAGAGCTTTAGTCGTCGGCACCGATAACAGCAAGGTCGAGGATGTCAAGTGTCTGGAAAGTCTGGGCGAGGATTTCAAAGAATATGTTGAGCAAACTGACTCCTTTCGTCCTCGCATCCAGTCCGATGAGCCGGATAAAAAACTTGAGGCAATGAAAAATGCACCCGCACTCCAGCAGTCTCTCCACGAACACCTGACGGAGCAATGGTTCTTGGTGGACGCCGATGAGCAGGTCAAAAAAGCCGGCAGCACAATTATTGATTACATCGATGGGCGAGGGTATCTGACCGTAAGATTAGAGCAGCTGCACAACAAAGATAAAGCCGATTTCTCAATCGATGATTTGAAGAAGGCACTGGAGCTTGTCCAGAAACTGGAGCCCACCGGCGTTGGCGCTCGCGACTTAAAAGAATGCCTGCTCATCCAGATGGCCCAAAGCAGCGAAGATATGAGCTTTGAATCCCGTTTAGTCGCTGAACATATAGGGGAGCTGCTCGAAAATCGTTTGCCTGAAATCGCCAAAAAAATGAGCTGTGGTCTCGAAACCATCAACAAAGCCATTGCCCGCATAAGCAAGCTCGACACATCGCCGGGGCTGCAAATCGGCGAGGATAAAAATCTCACTATCACCCCGGATGTCATAGTGGAATCAACCGATGGCCCGGAGGAGTACTCCGTCCGGTTAGCCGATTCTAATCTGCCGACTTTGAAAATAAACAACTACTACGCAAAACTGATAAGAGACCCCGGCATCGGCGAAAAAACAAAAGACTTCATCTATAAAAACATCCGCTCCGCCCAGTGGATTATCGACGCAATCCAGCAGCGAAAAAATACGCTATTGAAAGTCGCCAAATCCATCGTCAATCACCAGAAGGACTTCTTCAGCAAAGGCCAACTGCAACTGCGCCCGCTGCCGATGTCAAAAGTCGCCGGTGATGTCGGCGTGCACCTGGCAACCGTTTCAAGAGCAGTCGCAGGCAAATACCTCCAGTGCGGCTGGGGGATCCTGCCCCTGCGTAAATTCTTTAGCGGCGGCACCGAAGACGCCAGTGGTCAGGCACGTAGCTGGGAAGCCATAAGGGCCATACTTCAGCAGATTACCGATGCAGAGGATAAAACTAAGCCCCTAAATGACGACCAGATACGCGAAAAATTAGCCGAAGCCGGCATCAAAAACTTGGCCAGACGCACCGTCGCCAAATACCGCAAACTCCTCCACATACCCTCTGCAAGATTTAGAAGAAAATACTAATATCCTTGCTGCTTTTATTGCCCCAACAAAAATTCTTGATTTTTACTTGAACTATGTATTACTATATGAGTATATAATCACATAGTAACTTAATAGGAGTAACATTATGATAAATAGGCAGAGACAGTTGCTGTTTGAAAGGCAGGCGGAGGTCGCGCAGGCAATCGGCCACCCTCTGCGACTCGCAATAGTCGATTTTCTCAAGGATGGCGAGCAGTGCGTCTGCGACATCGCTGAGCACATAGGTGCGGAGCGTTCCAACGTCTCGCGGCACTTGTCTGTGATGGTTGCCGCAGGGGTGCTTGAGCACCGCAAGCGGGGACTGAAGGTCATCTATTGGCTGAAGTGTCCCTGCATTCTCGAATTCTTTTCCTGCATATCAGGTGTGTTGAAACAACAGGCCAGAGAAAGCAGAAAACTTCTGGCTGCGATATAGGACCCCTATATGAAAAGGGAACTTAAAATCTTCGCCGCACTTGCTAGTATCTTCCTTGTCGCGTATTTTCTGCCGTTGAGTAATCCCAAGATTCAGGATGCGATTCAAGAATCGTTTCGTCTGCTCCAGTGGTATGCCCGTAACCACACGCTCGCCTGTATTGTGCCTGCGCTATTTATTGCCGGTGCCATCATCACATTTTTATCCCAGAGTTCTGTAATGCGATACCTCGGCCCGAAAGCCAACCCAATTCTGGCTTACGGTGTGGCATCGGTGGCAGGTTGTGTCCTGGCAGTTTGCTCCTGCAGTGTCCTGCCTATGTTTGCCGGCATTTATCAGCTCGGTGCAGGCCTCGGGCCGGCGAGCGCCTTTCTGTATTCAGGTCCGGCTATAAACGTTCTTGCCATTTTCTTAAGCGCCCGCGTGCTGGGCCTGCCGCTCGGAGTCGCACGAGCAGTCGGCGCAATAATTTTTGCGGTGGTGATTGGGGTACTGATGGCTGTGATATTCCGTAAGGGCGAGCAGGCAAAAATCGAAGCCGCCTTACAAATGCCGGAGCCGGAAAAGCCGAAACGGCACATCACCAAAACCGCACTTTATCTTGGCTGTATGATTATGTTCATTATTTTTAGCGACTGGTTCAATCCTGGCAACGTTACCGTGACAACCGCTGATGGCCGGACTTTTAATGCTGTGGTGCTGAACGAAACAAAGGACGCTGTGCGTTTTCAGCTTGAGCAGGATTTGGGCGAGTTGAAAGCCGGTGACAAGATAACTTTGCCGAAACCCGATATTGCAAGAACGGTTGACCGTGAGAGCTGGGTGATGACGGTTTATCATATTCGCTGGTACCTGGCCGGTCTGTGCGCATTAGCCGTCCTGCTTATGGCTTGGCGTTGGTTCGAAAAAGACGAAATCCGCGCCTGGATGCATAACACCTGGGACTTTACCAAGCTGTTAGTGCCGCTACTATATGGCGGCGTATTCATTGTCGGGTTCATCAGTATCCTGCTGCCGGAAAAACAGGTTGCGAAGTGGGTCGGTGATAATAGCTTAAGAAGTAATCTCGCAGCAAGCGTTATCGGAGCGTTCTGGTATTTTGCCACACTGACCGAGATTCCGATTACACAGGCCTTGATGAAGCTCGGTATGGATAGCGGCCCTGCCCTGGCACTACTATTGGCAGGGCCAGCGCTGTCTTTGCCAAGTATGCTTGTCATTCAGAAAGTTATGGGAACGAAAAAAGCCGTCGTTTTCATTTTGCTTGTGATAATTATGGCCACAATTTCAGGTATGATTTTCGGAACATTCTTTTAGAAGGAGATAGCGATGAAGAAGATACAAATTCTCGGCCCCGGCTGCCCAAAATGCAAGAAGCTCATGGAAAACGCTGAGGCAGCCGCCAAAATTCTGGGTATTGAATACGAAATTCAGAAAGTTACGGACATCAATGATATTATGAAATTCGGCGTGATGCTTACACCTGCGCTTGTCGTGGATGGGCAGGTCAAAGTGGTCGGCAAAGTGCCGTCACCGGATGAAATCAAAAAGCTGCTGACATAATTTGGCGGTTGGCAACATAGCCAACTTGCCCGCACGTTCCGAAAGGACAATCGTAAATGAATAATACTGCAAAAATAGTAATAGTTGCCGCCTTGGTGGTCGCGGTGGCCTTAGTAATTGCCATCAAAAATATAAAATTTTCTCCAGAAACCAGCCAGCCATTGAGACAAGCCACTACGCCAAACGCGGATTTGCCCCGGCTGGTCGATATCGGCGCAGGCACCTGCATACCCTGCAAAATGATGGCACCAATTCTGGACCAGCTAAAAAAAGAATATAAAGGCAAACTTATAGTCGAATTTCTTGACATCAGAGAAAATCCTGACTTCCTCAGACAATACAACGTCCAGATTATACCTACCCAGATATTCTATGATGCCTCTGGCAAAGAACTATTTCGCCACGAAGGATTTTTGTCGAAAGAAGATATTCTCGCCAAGTGGAAAGAGTTTGGCATAGACCTCACAGCAACCACCTCACAATTGCCTGCTTTTGAGCGCCTTGCTCCTGCTCAGCCGGACAATCGCCCGAAGGAAAGTATCTGCTATATGTGTGATGGTGATATCGACCTGAAGACGATGGTAACGGTTCAGACGGATAAAGGGCCGGTTCGGCTGTGCAGCCCGCACTGCTATTTCATCATGTATTCGTGTCTGACCGAAGACAAAACCGACTTCGAGAAAAAAGTCTCGGTTACGGATTGGGCGACGGGAAACCCGATATCTGCTGCTTCAGCGGCGTATCTATACGGTCTTGATGAAAAAGGTAGGCCTATTATCAAGGTCTTCGCTGACAAACAAACTGCCGAGGGAGAACAAAAGGCCTCGGGCGGCAGCGCCATTGAATGGGCGGTTCTCCAGAACAAGGAACTGGCAACCCGCTGCGGTTTCTGCGAACGAGCGGTGTATCCACAAGATGCTGCTACGGTCCTCGTCGGTGGCATACATACCTGGGGCTGCTGCTCCCATTGCGCTCTGGGCGTGGCTGCCAGAACCGGTAAAGACATAGAAGTCCACGAAAAAGACCGGCTCACAGGCCAGGAGATTGTCGTCGGGACCCTGGACGGCAAGGTGGCCTCGCTGGAGCCGGCGACCGCTGTTGCCTGGTTTGGCCAGCGGCAAAAACCGGATGGCACCTGGGTCTCTGCCGGCTGTTTCCACCAGGGCTTTTTTGTCAATGCGGACAATTTGAAGAAGTGGGTCGAGCAAAATCCCTATGAGACAGGCCGGCTCATCGGTATCGGCCAGGCGCTCGCCGACAAGATGAAATTGTCACCCGAACAAATCCAAAAGGCCTGTAAGATCGGTGAGTGTTCACCGAAGTGACCGGCCATAGATTCCTATGTGGAGAGTATTACTATGAATACAAGAAGTATCCTTCCAGCAATCGCCGTTGTCCTGTTCGGAGTATCCATCCTTCATATTTGGGCGGCTGAACCGCCGCCATCAAAACCCGATGTTCCGAAGAAACCTCTTTTGGTGCGTGATGCCTACCCTGGTTTGGCCTCGAACAGTCTGACCTATGCGCGGTTGTCCGATCTGCCGTCCGGGGTGCTCCTCAGGACAGACGGTCTCACCATTAAGGACAAGGACATCGCCGAGGAGATCGCCAAGGCACCCCAGGAGATGCAAGCCCAGCTCAAGAAGAACGCCTTTTTCGTGCTGGAGGATATGACGACACGTAAGCTGCTGGTCGTGCTCGCCAAAGCAAAAGCACCGGAGCAGAAGAAGGACGTCCCGGTGCCTACCGAGCGTGAGCTGATTCAGAAGTACCTCAAGGAAGTGGTGGCCAAGGTGGAGGTCAGCGACGCGGAAGTAACTGAGTTCTACCAAAACAACAAGGATGCCTGTGGCGGTGCAACCCTGGCCCAAGTGAAAGACCAACTAAGGCAATATGTCCTGCAGGAAAAGCAACAACAAGCTGTCAATGAGCACGTTCGCACACTGGGCCAAAGGATGTTGCTGGAGGTCTCTGCCGCCTGGACGAAGGAACAGTCCATCCTGGCGAGGGACAACCCCGTGGACAAGGCCCGCGCCAGCGGCAAGCCCTCTCTGGTGGATTTCGGCGCTACTGGCTGCCGGCCGTGTGATATGCTTGCCCCGATACTTGAAACGCTGAAGGAAAAATACGCCGGCAAGTTAAACGTGCTGTTTATCCACGTCGGCCAGGAGCAGATTCTTGCAAGCCGATATGGCATCCAGACTATTCCCGCACAGGTGTTCTTCGATAAAAATGGTAAAGAAGTTTTTCGGCATATTGGTTTCTTTCCTCAGGACGAAATCGAGAAGAAGCTGGATGAATTTGGACTCAAGTAAACGATGGAGCAGCTTTTTACAACTCTAACACGGGCTGTCGAAGGAACGCCGACAATTGCGCTGGTCGCAGCGTTTGTTTGGGGCATTCTTAGTATCCTTCTAAGTCCCTGTCATCTCGCAAGTATTCCGTTGATAGTAGGTTTTATCAATGGACAGGGCCGTATTTCGACAAAGCGTGCCTTCATCATTTCTACCCTCTTTGCGGTAGGCATATTAACCACCATTGCTGGGATAGGGGCCGTCACTGCTGCTGCCGGGAGAATGTTGGGAGATGTCGGCAGGTCCGTCAACTACTTTGTCGCTATCATTTTCTTTGTGGTCGGCCTGCACCTGTTGGGCGTAATCCCGATGCCCTGGTC
>CAZKOQ010000157.1:0-7563 GCA_964554425.1 uncultured Pirellulales bacterium
CAGCTTATAAAAAAAGGTTCGGCGTATGTCTGTGATTTGAGTGCTGACGAAGTAAGAGACCATCGCGGCACTTTGACCAGGCCGGGCAAAGACAGTCCCTACCGCAACCGTTCGGTCGAGGAAAACCTGGACTTGTTTGAGAGAATGCGGAAAGGTGAATTCCCGGATGGCTTGCGGACGCTGCGTGCGAAAATAGATATGGCGCATCCGAATCTGAATATGCGGGACCCGGTTATGTATAGAATTCTGCACGCAAGTCATCATCGAACGGGCGACAAATGGTGCATTTATCCGATGTATGACTGGGCGCACGGGCTTGAGGATTCAGTTGAACAGATTACACATTCGATATGCACGCTGGAATTCGAGAACCATCGGCCTTTGTATGACTGGTTCCTTGATGAGCTGGGAGTTTATCATCCGCAGCAGATAGAATTTTCCCGGCTGAATTTGACTTATACCGTGATGAGCAAGCGTAAGCTGCTAAAACTTGTGCAGGAAAAATACGTTCAGGGCTGGGACGACCCGCGTATGCCGACGATATGCGGACTGCGCAGGCGCGGCTACTCGCCGGAGGCGATTCGGGAATTCTGCACCCGCATCGGGGTAAATAAATTTAACAGCACCGTTGACATCGCATTATTAGAGCACTGTCTGCGGGAAGATTTGAATAAGACATCGCCGCGTGTGATGGCTGTGCTCCAACCACTCAAGGTGATTATCGACAATTATCCAGCGGGCAAAGTTGAGGAGATGGAGGCCGTAAATAATCCAGAGGACCCGAGCGTCGGGACACGGAAAGTTCCTTTCTCACGAGAGCTTTATATCGAGCGGGACGATTTTATGGAGAACCCACCGAAGAAGTTCTACCGCTTGGCGCCGGGACGTGAGGTTCGACTGCGATACGCATATTTTATTCGCTGCACGGACGCGGTTAAAAACGCTGGTGGGGAGATTGTTGAGCTGCATTGCACTTATGACCCTACCACAAAGGGTGGTGATGCTCCGGATGGCCGAAAGGTTAAGTCAACGCTGCACTGGGTTTCAGCGGCCCACGCATTGCAGGCTGAAGTTCGGCTGTATAACAATCTATTTACAAAGGGAACTCCTGACGATGTGCCGGAAGGAGAGGACTTTACATCAACGCTAAATCCGAAATCGCTGGAGGTCCTTATGGGATGCCGGGTTGAGCCATCGCTGAAAGGGGCGAAGACACTTAACCGATATCAGTTTGAGCGACTGGGCTATTTCTGCGTTGACCCAGACACAACCGCTGACAAGCTCGTATTCAACCGGACAGTAACACTGCGTGACGAGTGGGCGAAAATCCAGAAGGCACAGAAAGAAACATCGGCATCGTAGTTTTTATTGTCATTTGCCGAAAATTATTTTTAGTGAAGCAAGAAGCAGTACTACACCAAACGTTTTTTTCAAAATCGGCTCAGGAATCCCGACGGCGAGTTCGGCGCCCAGCAGGCCGCCGACAAAAAAACCCATACAGATAAAGGCCGCCATTTTCAGGTCAACAAATCCCTGCTTATAATACGCCCAGGCGGCAAGCAAACCAATCGGCGGCACCATTAAAGCCAGTGTTGTCCCCTGGGCCGTGTGTTGTGACATACCAAAAAAAAAGACCATAGCCGGGACAATGATTATGCCGCCGCCGAGGCCCAGTATGCCGCTAAAGATACCGGCTACCAGTCCCAAGCATAAATAGGCAATGATGTTCATAGCTGTTCCTTTCGCCAAGAAAAGTGAACGCAAAGCTTTCATCCAAAAAGCTCCGAAAATTTCTGTTCGATGTTGGGGCTTTCGCATAGCACCTGGCCGACCAGGACTGCTTTTACGCCGACAGCTTTTAGCTTTTCCACGTCGGCTCTTGTTTTTATTCCGCTTTCGGCGACCAGCTCATCTTTATTGTCGAGAAGTCCTGCCAGTCGGCTGGTCGTATTCAAATCGACCTGCATTGTGTCAAGGTCCCGGTTGTTGATTCCGAGGACGCTGTAGCCCTTTTTAGGAAAGCCAACAACACTGCGGAATGCCAGCAGAGTATCGGCGCGGTAAACTTCCAGAAGGACTGTTAAAGTCAGCTCTGCTGCGGCTATCATAAAGTCCATAAGCTCAGCGGGTTTTAGGACTTCTGCTATCAACAATATTGCATCGGCGCCGGCAGCACGCGATTCGTACACCTGCCAGAGGTCGATAATGAAATCCTTTCGCAAAATGGGCAAATCTATAATCTGACGTATCTGCTCTATGTATTCAAGCCGGCCCTGGAAGTATTTTTCATCGGTTAGAACACTGACAGCATCGGCGCCGCATTTTTTATAGGTTTGTGCAATTGCAACAGGGTCGAAATCAGCACGGATAATCCCGGCGGACGGGGAGGCCTTTTTAATCTCGGCGATGACATTTATACCGCGATTATTAGATTTGGTGACGGCCTTGTAAAAGTTGCGGCACTTGGGCATAGCGAAAATACACTCTTTGAGCTGCTCGATAGTTGTCTGTGACTTTCGGCAGCTTACTTCAGCCCTTTTGTCGGCGACTATTTTGTCCAATATAGTAGCCAATGCTGTTTACCCTGCAATCTTGACGTAGCCCATACGAATTTCGCGGATGGTATTTTCGAGGAGTTTTTCTTCCTCTTTGGTCAGATTGCCTTTGGTTTTCTCCTGCAGGACCTCAAGGATATCAATATTGTATTTTGCCAGGGCCAAGTCCGGCTCTCTTTGTTGTCCCTCTATTTCCAACAGTCCCAGTGAAAATAGAGTCTGTGTTACGAGCATATTGACCAGCCCTATGAAGTCGCCTTTTGGCAGGGGTCCGTGAGGCCGGTGGCCCTTCTGGGCCTTTTTCTTATCTGCTTCTTCCTGCGCAGCCAGGACTTCTTTTTCCCTCTGGGCCTCTTTCTTCCAATCCTCATCGGCTATTATCTTTTTTTCTTCTTCAGCCATTTGAAAAACTCCTGAAACTCTTTTTGCCACGAAGGCACAAAATCACAAATTGATTGATTTAATGATAACCGGATAACCTGCTATCCTGCTATTTTGTGGTTAATTCCCATCTTTCCTTTTGTACTTTTTCATATCTCTATCCATATCGCGTCTTTGCTGCTGTTCGGTGATTGCCCTTCGTTTGTCATACTGTCGTTTTCCTCTGGCCAATGCCAGTTCTATTTTTGCCAGGCCTCTGTTACTAAAATATATCCGCAGAGGCACAAGGGTAAAGCCGCGCTGCTGGAGCTTGGTCGTTACTCTGCGGATTTCGGACTTATGTAGCAATAGTTTCCTTTTTCTGTCCGGCTCGTGAAGCGGCTGACCCGGCTGCTGATACGGAGTAATCTTTGCACCGACAAGCCAGCACTGGCCGCCATCCACTCTTGCATACGAGCCGGTAAGGTCGGCTTGGGCCGCCCGCAGCGATTTTACTTCGCTGCCCAACAGCTCCATCCCCGCCTCGAATCTGTCAACAAGCTCAAAATTCGCATAGGCCTTTTTATTGACCGTTACTTCCGTGAAGGCGGGCTTATTTGGACCATTTCGCAACTTTGCTGCCATTGGGAGTATGATAGCGATGCGAGAGCTATTTTGCAACATCACTGCGGCAAAATAAATGACGCAGCAACTTTGGGGACTCTTTTTTGGAGCTCAATTTGCGGTCGAACTACTTCCTGTCGTCTTTATCTTCGGCAAAAAGTTTTGGCTTAATATATTGGGCTGAACAGAACCGGCCTATCCAACTACAGGACCAGCGGTCAAAAAGTATCATTTTGCCAGCCAGCCCGTCTTTTGCGGGGTCGATTTGAAAAATGGTGCCTTCCCTCCAGGTAATAAGCTGGTCGGCAACTTGCCTGGCCTGCTCTTCAGGTAACACCAATCTGGACGATTCAAGCAGGCCGTCTCCCAGGTCGAAGATGGAGACCGTCTTGCTTATAGGGTCATATATCAACTTCTGGCTTCCTTTGACAAAACCGGCAGGTCCTTCATTCATCCAGCACGAAAAGGAAACCTTGCGGTCGGCAGGAATAGGCCTTAACACATTTATGCCGTCAAAGGAAGCGGCGTCCGTCTCAAAGCCCAACAAAGCCAGCAAGGTCGGCGTCAAGTCAACAGAACTGACCGGCTCGGTGATTTTCGCACCCGCCTCAATCAGAAAAGGCGCTCTCATCACCCAGGGCACGCGAAGGACCTCGTCAAAGGCAATCCGCTCGTGTGCGAAAAGGCCGTGCTCGCCGAAGGCCTCTCCGTGGTCACTAATGACACAAAGAATTGTCTTGTCCGCAATACCAAGCTTGCTCAGCTCGCCGTCCAGTGCGGCTAAGAATTTGTCCGTATAAGAAATAGTTTGTAGATAACGCTGCAGGGGCTCTTTGGCCGGTGGACCGAACCACTTGGGAACTACGTAAGGGTCGTGGCTAACCGAGCACATAATCACAAGGCAGAAAGGGTTTTCGCCGGATTTAACCCATTCAACAATAGGATCTATCATTGCGTATTCATCAGAGACAAAATAGCCGACAAAGGCGTTAGGGTCATTGAGGTCTTCTCTTGCCCAGAACTTGTCAAATCCGAGGTTGTAGATTAGCCCGGGCCAGGATTCGAAGTTTCCTTTGGCGGATTCAAAGCAGGCGGTTCGAAAACCTAATTTATGTTTGAGAATAGATGGGATAGCCGCATAAGGATTTGCAGCGGGGACCGCTTCAGATAAGTCGTGCGAGGCAGAAGGAAACCGCCCCGTTAAAAGTGCGAACAGCGCCTTGGTAGTATGCGGAACCGATGAACGAGTATTGGTAAATTCAACACCCTGCTTGGCCAGAGCTTCAAGGTAGGGAGTCAGGGCAGATTCTTTATCTGCCAGGCAGGTGTATCTATATTGAATACCCTCAAGGACTACTATCACCACGTTATAGTTGGGCGGCTGGGGTTTTACAGTCAGGACGTTTTTGAGCTGTTCGAAGGTGGGTATTCTTCTTTGAGGTGTAGCATAATCGGGTTCAGAATCACTTCGCCGGGCGGAATCCAACGAGAGAATGCTCATCACAGCCCGCAACTGAGAATTATAAGAAAGCTGTTCAGATACCGTCTGTGCCTGCTCTCGCGTTGCAACAGCGCAGCGCGCCAGCAGAGGTGTAAAGACAAATAAGAGCGAAATGGCGATTCTATTGCCAAAATACTCTCGGCTGTAACGGGGCGGCAGCGGCTTTGCCAGAACAAACAGTAAAAGCGCAAAAACAACCGAGGTGGGAGCAAACAAGGCAAAGGATAGCCCCGGCATCTTTGCGATATTGACGCCAACCATATATAGGGAGTTGACGGGGTCATACAGCAACGGTAAGAACACGGACGGCAGGGCCTGTGTGCCTGTTCTTATCAGCCAGCCGGCATTAAGAACCGACCAGCCGCAAATAAAGGCAGCTACAATGGTAGCTGTGCGAAGGACCGCCTTTCGCGGCCGGAAAAAGCACGCGGCAGCAAGCACAAGCTCGATGCCTGATAAAACAGAGATGTCTGCGAGTATCCAGCCAAAGTACTCGTTAACTAAGCCGGTGCGCCATGAATGGAAGAATTTTACGCTAAGCGTGCAAAATAATGCGGCGAATACAAGGACGCTGTGGGCCCGCGGACTAAGAAGACCCCGCAAACGGAAGGCGAGGCGTCGTATTGTCGCCTTAAAACCAGGATATGCACTATAAGCGCTCATTCTATAAGGATACCAAAGTTGCCTATAAATGACAATACTACTATATCGATATATTTGTTTGAGATTTGATAATCTTCTATAAGCCAGACGTATCAACGGCTTGAGCGTGTACAAATGTCAAAAATGCCACAACATTTTACGATATGGTCTAAACCTGGCCTGGTGGTCTTCTGTTCTTGCCCGTCGAGTTTTTCATTGAATCACCAAGGTCATCTCGGACTTTATCAGCCAGTGCCACAAGCCGTGCAACCACCTGCGGGTTCTGCGCAGAAATATCGTCCTGCTCACCAACATCTTTTTCGAGGTCAAATAGCGCCAAACCGATTTTGGTCTGCTCATAATTGGCCGGCTGCCCGCCTGTCCCGCCTGCTTTCCCAGCCAGTGTGCGGAAGTTATGAGGCAGGTGCAGTTTCCACTTTCCGCTTCGGACAGCTTCCAGCGCCCAGCCATTGTAGTAGAAAAAGCCATCGTGGGGACTGGTGGCTCCTTTCTGGCGTGACATCAAAGGCCAAATATCTTTGCCGTCTATAGATAGAGAAGGCAATTCTACACCGGCAAGTCTTGCCAGTGTAGGCAGCATGTCCATCGTTGTAACAAGTTCGCCACAGGGTTTGCCAGCGGGGATTTTGCCAGGCCAGCGGCAGATGCCGGGGACTCGCTGACCGCCTTCAAAAGCTGTGCCCTTGCCCTCACGCAGAGGTCCTGCTGAGCCGGCGTGGTCGCCATAACTTAGCCAGGGGCCATTATCGGAAGTGAAGAACACGAGCGTATTTTCATCTATGCCCAAACGCTTCAGCGTCGAGACAATCTGACCCACCGACCAGTCGATTTCCATTATCACATCGCCATACAGGCCCAGTTTGGACTTGCCCTTAAACTTATCCGAGACGTGCAGCGGCACGTGCGGCATTGAGTGCGGCAGATAGAGGAAAAATGGCCTATCTTTGTTCTTCTCTATGAACCTAACGGCGTGCTCGGTGTACCATGTTGTCAGCTTTGTTTGGTCCGGATTATATTCGATGGCGCTTTCGCCTTCGATAAGCGGAAGCTGGGGGTAGTTTTTATCGGTTGGGTGTCTCGGCCACATATCGTTTGAGTAAGGCAGACCGAAATACTCGTCAAAACCGTGCCGAGTCGGTAGAAACTGCCGATAGTGACCAAGATGCCACTTGCCAAAGCAGGCGGTGGCGTAACCACGCGGCTTAAGGATTTCGGCGATTGTCTGCTCCTGGCTGCTTACTCCGATTGTTGATTTCGGCCCCAGCACATACGGCAAACTCACCCGCTGGGGGTAGCAGCTGGTTAATAGTGCCGCACGCGAAGGAGTGCACACAGAGGCAGCAACGTGGAAATCCTTAAAACGCATACCTTCTGCAGCCATACGGTCAAGATTCGGCGTCTCGATATCCTTTGCCCCATAGCAGCCGATGTCTCCATAGCCCAGGTCATCCGCATTTATTATGATAAAGTTCGGCCTGCCATTATGTTTTGGCGGGCTTGGCTCCGAATCTTTTCGCAAAGTGTCTGTGCATCCGAATAATGTCAGCGATGCTGCGCTCGCACTAATAGTTTTAATAAACTCGCGGCGATTGATTTTATTCTCCATAATTGAACTTGTCCTATCGGTTCTGGGATTCAAGACCGGTTGCTATCGCAACAGCCAGTGCCATTTCTAATAAATAACTGTAACATTTTTTATGCCGTAATAGCTTTTCAAGAAGGTAATAAACTTCTTTTTTCAGCCGTTTTCCCGGATTCCCGCTTTCGCGGGAATGACAAAAAGCGAAACTCACTTTTTGGAAACGGCACTAGTATTTTATGACTTTTATTTTTATCAGTTTATTGTTACTTACCGACGCA
>CAZKOQ010000158.1:0-7542 GCA_964554425.1 uncultured Pirellulales bacterium
GGAGAAGAAGCGAAATTATTTGCAGGGTCCTCGGCGTTAATCCGGCACTCAATCGCTACGCCTCTGTGCTTGATGTTCTTTTGCTGAATCCTGATAGTATAGCCGCTGGCGATTTTTAACTGCCATTTAATCAAGTCATGGCCGGTAACCATTTCAGTTACAGGGTGCTCAACCTGAATCCGCGTATTGACCTCGATGAAGTAAAAGTTCTTATCCTTATCCAGAAGGAACTCAACCGTTGCGGCGTTGACGTAGTTTGCTTCTTTTATAAGCCGTAGCGCCGCCTCACAAAGCTCTTCCCTTGTGTGCTTATCCAAAACAGGACAGGGCGACTCCTCCATTATTTTTTGATGCCTTCGCTGGATAGAGCAGTCCCTTTCGAAAAAATGCAATGCGTTACCGTCGTTATCGGCTAACACCTGCACTTCAACGTGGCGCGGCTCAAGTATGTATTTTTCCAGATACAATCTGCCGTCGCCGAAAGCCGCCTCTGCCTCTGCGCGAGCTGCACTGAACGCCGAGCGCAGGCTGATATCGTTGTGAACGACTCTCATCCCGCGTCCGCCTCCGCCGCCGGCGGCCTTTATTATCACCGGGTAACCAATCTTATTTGCCAGCTTTAGCGCCTCGGATTCGTCCTTAATGGTGTCCTCAGAACCCTCCACTATCGGCACCTTCGCTTTGCAGGCCAGCTTGCGGGCCTGAACCTTGTCGCCCAAAAGCTGCATCGCCTCAACCGTTGGCCCAATAAATGTTATCCCGCAGTCCCGGCATATCTGGGCAAACTCTACATTTTCCGCAAGGAATCCGTAGCCCGGGTGGATTGCCTCGACATCGGTAATCTCGGCTGCGCTTATAATGCGAGGGATATTGAGATAACTTTCAGCACACTCGGGCGGGCCTATACAAATAGCTTCATCTGCAAGCCGCAGATATGGTGCATCTTTATCGGCCTCGGAATAAACCGCCACCGCCTCAATGCCAAGCTCATGGCAGGCACGAATAATCCGCAGCGCTATCTCGCCGCGATTTGCTATCAGGATTTTTGAAAACATTGTCAATTTGCTATTTTCTATTTACTATTGACTACTGCTTTCGGTGGTCGCCGCCGTTTCACTTTTATTTCCGATAATCAATAGAAAATAGTCAATATTCAATCGTCAGTCTGGTTTGACTCTGAAGAGGACCTGGCCGTATTCAACTGCCTGGCCATTGGTTACTAAGACTTCCACAATCTTTCCGCTGGTATCCGCCTTTATCTCATTCATCACCTTCATTGCCTCGATTACACAAACGACCGTCTGCGGCGTAACCTGTGAGCCGATTTCAACATAAGGTTCCGAATCCGGGCTTGGCGTCGCATAGAAAGTCCCCACAATTGGTGATTTTATCTCTACCAGATTCTCCTCCTTTTTAGCAGGGACGTGGACTGAGGGGGCAGATACGCCCTGGGCAGCTATGGGTGGCTGCGGCCCAACCATTGGCACCACCGTCACTCCGCCCGGAATTGTGGCGGACTGGGGCTGGTATCGCTTCAGGAAAATCCTGTCCTCGCCGTGCTTAATCTCGACCTCAAGCAGGTCGTTTTGCCTCATTATTTCAATCAATTGGCTTATTTTTTGCAAATCTGCATCTTTTTCTGGCATTACACATCCTTTCCACGACCCCAGAGCGGTCTTGTGCGTTTCAGAACATCGCAAAAAGTGGGACAGGCCGCCAGTTAAGCTCAATAAGTATAGCAATAGCAGTCGCTTTTGCAAACAATTTCTCGGAATGGGAAATAAGCCGGCTTTCTACCAAAGTTGTATTTCCTTATAGGACTTGGGTGTTTTACAATACTGCTGTTTTTCGGCGATTGCCTGGCTTTTCCGAAAGTAAACCGACTATATTAAGGCAACTGACTTTGAAGGGAATCGAAAATGAGAAATCCACAAATAGACACAATATCACGGATGTCCCGGCGGGATTTTCTACAGGCCGTCAGCGCTACGGCTGCGGGAATTTCGCTATTCTCCGAACAGTTGCTTGCCGGGGAATCTTCTGCCGGCAGTAACAACACCAGGCAAAAAACTCCGGCGATAGTGAGAGGGGCTTTCATATATCCTCCAACAGAGTCGCTGAAAGAGGCCGGTTATTATAGCTGGCCGGGGTCGGCTTTTAATGCCGAAGGACGCCAGAAACAATACGCCGCCAAACTCAAAGATATTGAGCAGCGGCTCGGCGTCCGCATTTGTATGGACAACAGCCCCCTGGATGGCGAAGAGAACCTTAAGCGTTTTATTGATGAGGTCAAGCAATCAAAACCCGATGGCCTGCTCCTTATCCCATTCAAAAAAGGCCACTTCAGCTATGTCGGACGCATCGTTGACGAGACGCAGGTCCCTGCCATCGTGCTCGCTACATTGGGTATTCTTCTGGTGGAACATATCAATCAATTGCACCACAAGAGCGGCGTATATTTGATTAACTCACTTGATAATCTCGATGCTGTCGAGGATGGCTTGAGGATGATTAAAACGGCCCGCTGGATGAAAGAAAGCCGTCTCGTCTGTATTGCCGGCTCGCAGCAAAAAGAAATAGTAGTGCCTCACCTCGGGACACAGGTTCGAACTATCCCCGGCTCAACATTTATCGAGGAATTCAATCGCACACAGGCAAACGAGCAAGTGAAGAAACTGGCTAACGCCTACTCGAGGAACGCTAAAAAGGTCATCCAGCCCACTAAAGCCGATGTTCTGGATGCTGCAAGAACATATTTTGCCCTCAAACGGATTATCGAAGCAGAGCAGGCCGATGCCGTAATGATGGACTGTTTGCCGGGCCTTCAAATACCGCGTAAGCACCCGCCGCCCTGTATGGGCTTTATGAGCTTAAGAGACGAAGGCATCCCCGCCGGCTGCCAGGCGGACCTCAATTCGACGTTGACATTGATGCTCGTCCAGCAGCTTTTCGGCAAACCCGGCTTTCAGCAGAACGCCTCTATGGAGACAGAGAAAAACCATTACTTCGGTGCCCACTGCACGTGCCCTTCTAAGTTAGACGGCCCCAATTCTCACGCTGCGCCTTATGTCTTAATGAGTCACGCCGAGGCCGGCTGGGGCTGCGTCCCCCGCGTTCTCTGGCGAAAAGGACAGGAAGTTACAATGGCCCTATATCTTTCTGGAGAGAAACATCAAACGCTCATTTATAGTGGCAAGGTCGTGGGTTGTCCGGATATTCCGCCCACAGGCGGCTGCCGCACAAATGTCGAGCTTACTATTGACGAAGTGGAGGACGTGTGCAACATCAAAGGTATGCACCAAATCATTTTCTACGGCAATCACGCTAAGCAACTTCGAGCTTTCTGCCAGCTTTACTGCATAAATGTTGTAACCTAGTAATATGGCCGCTTCAGGGGAGATGTTGTGAGATGGTGGCCAGATGTAAAATGCAGACTTTGGGATAAAATGACGACTAAAGTATCTCAAGTCCCACTATTGTGATGTCGTCCACTTCGGCCGGCTTCATCGTATCGCTTTGTGCTATCGCCTTGAACCTGTCGAGCATTTCAACAATGCTCAAATCCTTCATTTCGCAGAATTCCTTGCTGAAATGGTAGCCGGTCTGGTCATTGAAGCTGCCGATAAACGGCTCCGCGCCATCGGAGTATAGCAGCACCTTATCGCCGCTTTGGAGTTGTATAGTTTGCTGGGCGTATTCTGCCTCGTTGAAAATCCCCAATAGCGACCCGCGAATCTCTAACTGTTGCGGCTCTTGGCCAGGCCGGATAATAACGGGGTATGGATGGCCCGCCCGAGCGAACGTAAGCTGCATCGTAGCGGTATTTAATAGACAATAGCAGCACGTGGCAAACTGGTATCCCGATAGTTTTTGCCCGGACAAGCGGGCGTTCAGATTTCTCACCGCTTCTGCCGGCGAAAATATCCGGTAGTTATTCTCGACAGTCTCTCGCATCACCAGGGCTTGCTTAAGAAATATTGTCAATAGTGCAGCCGGCATTCCGTGCCCCACTACATCGGCGACATAGAAGCCGATATATTGTTCGTCGATGCGGGTGATATTGTAAATGTCGCCTGATACCCACTCGGCCGGCAGAAACACTGTGGCCCATCGCACTTTATCTGTGTTAGGTAGCTGTGTGGGCAGAAAGTCCTGCTGGACAAGACCGGCAAGTCGCAGTTGCTCTGAGAGATTATCTACCAGAGCACCGGTCATACGAAGCTGCTCCGCTAATCTATTTTTATAGATTCTCGGCATCTGTTTTGCCGGAGCAGAGGGTCTTACGGTAATCCCGGAACTTTTTTGCCGGTATGCAAGATTAATGCTTATCCGCACCCACAGCTCATCGACAGAGACCGACTCTATTGTGCTGGCCATCGAGAAGCTAGTTTTTGTCGGCGACAGAGAGAAGCTTCTTATGGGTAACGCCATCCTGCTTATCAGCAGAATCACGCCAATATTTTCCGTCTCAAGCGACTCAATTATACCGGCCAATCTTTGCTGCTGCGAGGTATCCAAATCCTTTGTGTCGATAATGACAGTGCCGACAAGGTCGAGCCGGTTACGGATATAAGGATATTCATCAATCGGAAGCACTGCATAAGAAAGCTTCTTATGCTTAAATAACCGCCTCACTTCAGACGGAATATGTCCTCGGTTCGTCAGATATATGACATCTGTGAAACCTTGAGGGACCTCGATACCATTTAGCAATCCAACTCTTTCCATTCTGTCTATGCTCCTTGGCCGTATTATCGGACTGCGCGCGAATATCCATTCTACAAGCCCGTTCTACGATAAATTCGGCTTCTTTTGAGGTGCACTTTTGAATTTTTTGGCCTTCTTTGAAGGGAAATTTCAAAGATTTTCACAAGGCGTCATTACCTCAAGCTACCACTATCTTTCCTGAGGAAAACCGTAATCGTGGGAATTGGTGATTGTTTTGTCCGGCTCAGAGATGCTCATAGCCGGCGAATATTGCTGAGCCGATGCGAAGGATTGTTGCTCCCTCTTCCAGAGCAATTTCGTAGTCTGAACTCATCCCCATACTTAGCTCGGTGAAATTCGGCCCGACGGTCTTTTCGCCTATCATCTCAATAAATAATTCTCTGGCTCGCACAAAACAGGCCCTGATAAGGTCCTTATTGTGCGTCAACGGCGCCATTGTCATCAGGCCGACCAGCTTCAAATTCGGCAGCGTTTCTATCTGTTCGGCCAGATGCGTTGCGGCGGCTGTTGGGACACCGTATTTCTGTGGCTCGTTTGAGGTATTGACCTGTAGAAGAACTTTAGGACAGAGGTTCAGCTTAGCCGATGAATTGTTTATCTCCTCGGCCAGTCGCAGTGTGTCAACTGAGTGTATCAGGGATGCTATGGGCAGCACCTGCCGCACTTTATTGCGCTGCAGATGACCAATCATATGCCAGTTGATTTTTTTTCGCGAAGTCACTGTTCCATCCTGCCCCTGCAAGAACTGGTCCACCTCAGCCGACACTTTTTTCAGTTGCTGCGCCCGATTTTCTCCCAGGTCAGTCCAACCCAGCTTGATGACTTCCTTTACGGCTTCCAGCGAGGCAGATTTGGTTACAACGACAAGTTTCACCTCGTTTGGGTCTCTACCGACGCGCCGGCACGTTGAACTAATGTTATCCTTTATGCGTTCTATTCTTTCAAGAATCTTTGTCATACAAGGATAATTTGACGTTATACTCATAATGACGAAGTCATAACTTCGTTACTTCGATACTTCGTTATATTACTTACCGTAAAAAAGCTCGTTCTCAATGACAAAGTCATAACTTTGTTAAGATACCACAGAGAAAAATTTTTGCCACTACAAAAGCAGCATACCCCCTACACATTTGGCAGATTTTTTTGCCTGCCGGTTGGGTGCTGCTTCAAACAACTCTCAAATTCCCGGCGGGCAGCCCGTCATTTAGCTATGCCATTACCGCGAATGTGATGGCTTATGTCTTAACGAAGTTATGACTCCGTCATTTGGATGTCTTGCGATAATGTATAGGCGGATTCGGGGATCCTGCTCTGCCCTGAGCTCCGCCGAAGGGCTTGCGGTGGTGGTTGGGGAATTATGCCCAATAACGAAGTTATGACTTCGTCAGAAACCAGCGTGTTATGATGCCTTTGCGGCAGGTTAGCTACTTAAGGGGCATAGCTTGGCCGCGATTGGTCTTTGCTGCCTGGCTAAATATTGGCAGAAAACAAAAAAATTCAATTTTTTGTCTTGCATTTTCCGACTAAATATGTATACTGATGGTGTTAAAAGCATATATATTATGGGGTTAATCCCCAAGAAGCGTGTTTTTTGGTGTTCGTTCGATGTGTTGTTGGGATGCACAGGTGTGAGGGCCCTGTGTTAGTGGATATAGTTGTGCTGCTTTTGGCGGCTTATTCTGTGTACCTCGGCGAGGCAGTGTGGAACACCGGTCTCCCCCCCAGCCGGTCCCACCACCTCGCCTTATTTATGCGCATCCTCGTCAATCGTTGGAAATCTATCATAAAGGATTTGCATGCCTGTCCTGCGAGCCGCCGGCGTTCACTTTCTTATTTCAGCCCTGCTTTTTGAGCCAGAAAATAGGGTCTGAAGGTTACAAACAGCAGAACGGAAACCAACCCTACTGTTCCTCCATAAATGAATGTTGTCGCCGGGGTGAACCTCTCCCATAAAAAGCCCGCTGCTAAACTCGCCGGAAGTGCCGCCAGTCCAATCGTTGTATGAAACACCCCCAAGCCCGTTGCCTTTGATTGTGCAGAAGCCAGGTCGGATGCATACGCCCGCTGGTTGCTCTCAATCGCTGCATACGCAATCCCGTAAAGCGCAAAAAGGATTGCGAAAGCGGGCAACGAATGTAGGCAAGCAAAGCCGAATGACGTCAGGGAAAAAAGTAAATATCCAAGTATGAGGACCTTTTCCCTCCCAATTTTGTCCGACAACGAACCCAGAGGAACGGCAAAAACCGTGTAGAAAATATTGAAGAGAACATATAATAAAAGCGGCGCACCCAACGATAATTTGTCTTTGAATGTCTCCTGTGCCCTGAGGAGAAAGAACATATAGCTAAAGTTCCCTAACCCAAACACGCCGGCAACCATAATGAACAGCCGAAGCGGTCGGGAAATTTCACGCAGACCTGTCTTTGGCGTGACCTCTCTCGTCGGCGTCTGGGTTTCCTTTACAAAACAAAGAGGAACCAAAGATGCAAACGCGATAGTTCCGGCAAACAGTATAATAACGCTAAAGCCAAGCTCGAAAACCCAGAACAAAACAAAGACCACAATCGAGCCGACAATAGCGCCTGCGGAGTCGAATGCCCTGTGAACGCCGAATCCTTTACCCCTTCCTGTCGAAGCCGATTCGGCTATGATTGCGTCCCTTGCCGGCGTCCTCAAGCCCTTGCCTATTCTTTCCAGCCCTGTAAAAGCCACCGCCTGATGCCAGGTTTTCGAGAGCACAAGCAGTAATCTAAATATGGACGAGATGAGGTAGCCGGTGGAGACAAATATTTTTCTTTTGCCTACCCTATC